>JAHKLG010000065.1 GCA_029856625.1 Candidatus Njordarchaeota archaeon
ATAATTTTCTCGAATCTTCCCATAAACCAATTATATACCCAATCGCAGCAGATAAGGTAGCTGTACCAGAAACATAAAAAATCAGAATTGTTAATACAGCACTAAGCTCCATTGATGCAAGCCAACTAGGTATCAGAAAAACCAAAGAATATAAATGAGCCAACCATCCACTTATAGCTCCTTCTTTCTCCTTACCAGCAACAATACCTACTACTACTCCAACTATAATAGCCAATAAGGAAACAACAGAAGCTGTAATTATCCCCCCAGCACCCATTATCGATTCTGGATGCTCAGCGTATAAGTATGTTTCCATAACACTGAACACCATATAAGAAAGCACACCATAAATTAAGAAGCCAACCACCGAAGCCAATAACACAGTTCGCAAACCACCAGATCTATAGGTAGGTAACAACCTCAACGACCTCTTACACACCCTAGAAATTTTTCTATCAAGTGCCTCGGATATTTCAGGAGTTAACAACGGCAACCCCTTCTCAAGAATCTTCTCCAGCTCTGGTCTTACACTCTTCACTATCTCCCTAACTGCACGTTCGGTCGCGTAGAAACTATCAGTAGAATCAGTAATCATTGCAACCCATACGATATCACCGTTAATCTTAGTATTAAAGAAGCTTATAGCATAACCATCAAGATCCATTCGCTGAGGTCTCGCGAAGATCTCCTCCCCAAACTGAAGCATCGCGGTCAAAAATCCACCCATCAAAACCTCATCCTTAAGCCTCAACTTACCCTCTGAAACAATGTAACTATAAAGAGTCTCTCCTGAAGAACTAATGATATAAACCGCATAAATCATCAGAAACCCCAATACAGCTAGTGTATTCGAAAAACTCTAAACCTATTAAAAACATTAAACACTAAGCAACAAACAGAGGAAGAAAATGGTGCCGGGGGCGGGATTCGAACCCGCGACCTCCGGATCTCCCATCTCGTCAGCAGTCTGGCCTCCAAACTCCCACGAGGCATGAATATGAGTCCGGCGCTCTAACCAGGCTGAGCTACCCCGGCACGTGTTTATGGATGGCTAAGGGGATAGATAGCTAACCTTATTAGTTAGTGATTCTATAGCTTTATTAATTTTTTGATGGCATATATAAGCAAAAAGCGTTTTCTAGGGAGCATAATGGTTTGAAGGGGTCGAGTTTAACGGATTAGTAATTCAATTCTCATTAATGCTTGAAAGAGTAAATAATCGCGACTTGCAATATGATGCTTAGCGGGATAGTTTTTAATGGATTGGTGTATTTTTCCCATGGTATATAGTGATTTTATTGGGAGAGAATTTTCTAGTGTATGGATGCATTGAGCCTTCATGGGTGCTGGTTGTGCTTAAAGAGTTAGAGTTGATAAACTTTATGTCTCATGAGCGTACAAAGATCACTTTTACTCAGGGGCTTAATGTTATTGTTGGAAGGAAGGGTAGCGGAAAAACAGCTATTTTAGAAGCAATTAGATTGGCGTTTGGAGGGCTTGGGCGGGAAAGATTAGAAAGTTTGGGTAAGTTTGTGAGACATGGCGCTAATATGGCGATTATTAGATTGAAGCTATCAAATGTTGTTGAGATTCCTGGTAGACCTAGGATTAGATTGGTTGAGTATTTGCCGGATAATGCGGATGTGGTGCTTGAGCGTTTCATCTATAGTGATGGTAGATCTCATTTTAGTATTAATGGGAGAAGGGTAACAAAAAATGATGTAATCAAAATGCTTGCTAGAATTAATATATCGCCTCGAAATACCTTATTCTTTCTTCCCCAGGAACGGGTCAATGCTTGGGTATCTTTGACAACTAGAGAGAGAGTAGATCTTCTTTTTAGTGTTCTTGGCTTGAAAGAATTAAGGGATCGTTTGGAGAGAGTTAGAGTCGAGTTAAAAGAAAAGGAGAAAGTGCGGAAGTCTCTTCTAGAAATGCTAAGCAGGCTTGAAGAACAAATAATGGTAAAGGAAAGGAGTATTGTTTCGCCAGCAATAGCTAAGGACAAGCTTATTCGTTATTATGCTGTAAAGATTGCCTACTTGGTGAGTAGAAGAAGCGAGCTTGAATCCCAGCTTAAATCTTATCGAAAAAAGCTTGAAGAGATAGAGGAAGAGATAGCTCAAAATGAGGAATTAAGAAAAAAGCTTGATAGTGAAAGGGAGAGTCTCGAAAGAGAGTTCGAGAGCATTGAATACAAGATTCAGGATATTCTTAAGAAGAAGACGGGGTATGAATTCGAGCTGAAAAAAGCTGAAGAGAAGATACGTGAGGCTCAAGTAAAGCTTATTGAGATCAAGGAAAAGCATGAAAAGGAGCTTAAAGAACTTGAGGAAATACGTAAAGAATGGGGAAGTAGTGAGAAAGAGGAGTTAGAGAAGTTGAAAAATGAGAAAATTAACATGATTGACTGGATAGAGTCAAAACTTGAAATGGATGAACATTTCAGACATATTCGGGCACTACAAGAGGAAATGGAGAGGAGAGCGGCTGAGAAGAAATCTCTTCAAAAGGAGCTAGAAGAGCTAAGATCAAGAATACGGGACATTCTTGGGGAACTTGACAAGTCTGGAGCGCTCGAAAAAATCTTTAATCACATACCAAGGGAATTGTTAGGCAGCGAGATTTATGGACCAATAGTCTTGGAGATTAAACCAGCTATTTCAGAAATTAAATATAGAGATTATGCAATAGTCGTGGAAAATTTGCTAGGAAGAAGACTTTTATCCTCATTCGTAGTGACCTCAAGAAGGGCATACAATATATTAGTTAACATTATCAGAAGGCTCGGTACCAGCGGAAGAATTGATATTATCACATTAAGCTTTTCTGATACGGATGAATTAGTTAGTGATGAGTCTCTTCTAATTGCTAAACGGATTATTAATGAGGCTAGGAAAAGGAGAAATACGTTAAAGCGTAAATTAAGGGAAGTTTTAGGAAAGAGAGAGTTCTTGGTAGCAGGATGGGTCTGTGATATTATAACAGCTCCAGATCCTGTTTTAGCGGTTATTGAATCAAGGAATTGGAATGTTCCGATAGTGCTTGATGAAAAAGCTGCTGCAATAGTTCTTAATAGATTAGATCTTAGCAGAGCAGTAACCATAAATGGTTTAACAATTGAGAGGAGAAAGAGTATAATTGGCAACTCTATTTTTTACACTGTGAGACTTGGATCGGAAGCGGATAAAGAGAGCCTATTACTAGCGGTTTCCGGGCTTTCTTTAGAAGAATTCTTCAAAGCAGAAGCGGAGATTATCTCAAAAATTGAGTTATTGGATAGTGAGATTAAAAGACTTAAGCAAGAAATGGAGTTTCTACAAAGGAGCTTGCCCGCTAGAACAAGAGAACTTATTCAAGAGAAGATTGTTATAGAAGAAGAGATTAGAAAATTGGATTCAATAATTGCTAGGATAGATGCTATTCATAGACGGCTAGAACAAGCACCAGAGAGAATAAAAAGTATTCAACAATCAATAGAGGCTTGGAGAAAAAGGGTTGATGAGCTTCAGGATAAACTAGAGGAGTATGATAAAGAAATCGCAAGGCTAAGAGAGCAAGAAGGATTCTTGAAAGAGCGAATAAGGGAGATTCTGGATCAAGAAGCAGAAGTATTAGCAAAGATAAAATCACTTGAAAGGGAGAGAGAAGAGTTACCAGCTAGGATTCGCTTTTTGGAGAGGGAGATTTCTAGTATTGATGATGAGTTATCTAAGACAAAGAATGAGATGGCTGTAATAATCGATATTTTACGTAAAATAGGGATTTTTCCGAGAAACTTGGAAACGCAAGAAATTATCAAGAAGGAAGTGATTTCTAAAGCCAATAATCTAATTGAGGCTATGGAAATTGAGGAATTGAATAAACGATTAATGGAACTAGAAGAAAGTGTGAGGTCTTATAAGGAATCAATATTAAAGGCCGAAACGAAGGCGATGGAGATAGAAGCACTGTTGGAGAATATTAGGAATATCAAGAAGAGAATTAGAGAATTGGATAGAGAGATCGAAGAGATTAGAAAGCTGTATTGGGAGGAACATAAAGAGCTCATAGACTCTATAAGACAGATGATTAAGAGAGCTGATAAGATTTATAAGAGATTACTTAGTTTGGTTAACGCTAGAGGCGAAATAGCGCTTAGGGGGGACTCGCCTGATAAGCTAGAATTCGCAATCACAATAGATCTTCACCGAAGAGAACCGATAGAAATTGATAAGGGCGGTTTTAGTTCTGGGGAGAAAACCACAGCTATAATGCTTATGATCATTGCTCTCTTCCTCACAGCTCCTGCACCGATTTATATGTTCGATGAATTTGATGTTTTCTTGGATGATAAGAGTTTACGGGAAATGATGTTAATCATAAAGAAGTTTCTAGGAGAGTTCCAAGGTATAATCACGACAACGCATAGAGAAGAAATCCTAGAGGCTGCCGACAAGATTCTTTACATACAATATGACGAGAAAGAACAAAAATCCATTACATTAGAGATGAATATAAGAGATCTGAAAACTTTAGGAAAGATTGGCTAGAATACCGTGATATAATTGACGATTATTAGTGAAAAGAAGTTCATAAGAGACACTATAAGGTTGATGAGAGAGTTTATTGAAACTAGGAATGAAAAAATTCCAAAAATGATTACTGAGAATCTAAGAAAAATCCTTGAGCGGAGATCACTTCTTAATTTATTACTAAATGACGTTGAACTTGGGATATCCTTCTTTCACACGCTCAATCTCTACGTAAGAGCTAGGTATAATTACATTGAAGAACTAATTAGGATCAGCTGGCTCTTTGTTGAGAAGCCTCTAGCCAGCATTAAAATGCTCTTCGAAGCCATTGAAAGGGGAAAATTTCCTCTAAACTTACCAGTAAGAGTGATGGGTGTTTCATGTAAGGCGTTAAGAGATAGTCTAAGGGACATATTCTTTAAGTATTATGATAAAAAAAGAGGCGTATGGAAAAAGAAGATATCAAAGATTCCTGATGATATAAAGTATTTGCTAGAAAAAAACGAGATACTAAGTGAAGTTGAGGAGCGAATGCTCGAGCAGATAAAAAATAGTGGAGCAGAATTTGCTGTAGAAGATATTTTATTAACGCCCACTCTTTTCCAAAGAGAGGACGAGATAAAGCTGAGGGTGATAGGACTCATTAAGATGTTGAAGGATGGAAGATTAGTATACATACCAGATAAAAAACTGCTGAGAGTGATTAAAGATGAGTGAAGAGGAACTACCAATTGAAGCTGAAAAAGCCATAAGAGCTGCTGCTGCATATATTCTTGCTAGTCGCTATAAAACAATAGGAGCCCCATTGAGCAGGATAAAGAAAATACTAGAAAAATCAGGTTTGCCTTTTGAAGCGTGTATTAGAGAGCTCGAAAAGAGGTTTAATAAGGTAGGGCTTGTTCTTAAGAAAATTAAGGTTACTAGAGGGAGTAGAGTGAGTGAGATTCTCTTGGCTACCATTAATCCTGAAATAGATTTAGAGGATATTCGACCGTATGATAAAGAAGTGATGAGTGTCTTAGCACTAATATTTTTCCACAGTAAAAGTGGGGAGGTTCCATTAACAATTTTGAGACAAGATCTAGTCAGTCTTATTGGCAATGAGGAACAAGCTGATAAAATACTTAGGAAAGGGCTTGAGCGGCTCAAAAGGGATAGCATAATAAAAATTGATTCAGAGAAAGGTTGCATAGCATTGACGGCTCTAGGGCAAGCATTAATGCCTCCTCCCGAACTCATTGATGAAATAATTATAGATATGTTAGCAAAAGGTCCTGAGAAGAAAGAAGGGTGACGAACTATGTTTGCTGAGCAGAGATTACCGAAGTGGTATCCACTACAGAAACTCAGTGGGTCGATTGATGTGGAATTTCTAATAGAGTCTGGGAAAAAAAGGATAGATCTTCTCTTAGAAATAGCCAAAGAAAAAGAGAGGGCTTTTTCACCAAGAGACGAATCGGCAATTGATCCTATAGGAAATTTCTCTCTCTGCGTTACGGCTGCTCTGAGTGAGGATAATTTATTTAAGCTCTGGTTTTTAGAACATGAAGCGGATTTTTTCTCCTATAGGTTAGAGCGAGCTTCTTTGGAAGAGAAACTAGCAATAATTAGAGATCTCTTAGGAGAAAACGTGATCATTGGGTGGAATGAAATTACTACAAAGTTAAGAGTTAGCAGAGATGAGATATGGAGAGAACTATCATCGATCATTCCAGACGATGCTAGGAAGAAGGAGATAATGGCTAAGATGTACCATGAAGTTTACCAGAGCGAATTAGGCGGAGTTGCGGTGCGATTCTGGGAAATGCCTTGGCTCATAATTAAGCATAGGGGATTTCCCCATAAAGGCTGGATCATAACAACAACGAGATTTTTCATGGCAGAATTGAAGAAATGTTTCCAGACGAAACTTGAGGAAAGAATTAAGTTGATAATGTTTAAGAAGCAAAATGGGGATCCTAGAATAGCTGTCCTGCAGGAAGTGGCTGAGAGAATCCTCTCTTACTGGAGAGAGAAAAGAGATATTATGATTGTTAAGCATGTAGAATTCAAAGTTGAAGGTAAGGAACTTTATCGGCGAGAAGATTTATGGCCTCTCTGCATGAAGATTCTCATAAATAGGTTGAGATCAACTGGTTACTTAACCCATGGAGAGCGCTTACAATTAGGACTTTTTCTTAAGAAATTAGGCATGAGTTTAGAAGAGCAAATGCAACTATGGTATAAATCAGCCGTAGATAATTTTGGTATGTCTTGGGACGAATTTGAGAGGAAAGGAGGTTATTATATCAAGCACATTTACGGATTAGTTGGGAGCAGGAAGGATTATGAAGCACCAAAATGTGAAACGATAATAGCGAAGTATTTCTGCCCATTTAAGGCGTTGTCTTCTGAACAAATAAAGGAAATATTGAAGAACATGCATCCTGGAATACCAGAGCGAGTGTTAGGAAACATTTTGAGAAAAATGAGAGAGGGTGAACCTCGCCGTGCATGTAGCGAGTACTTAAGTTTCCTCAGGGGTAAACCTTATACAAAAGAGATGTCTCATCCATTGCTATTTGTCCGCATACTATACATGAGGGAGAAAGGAAGAAAAGGTAAGAAAA
>JAHKLG010000066.1 GCA_029856625.1 Candidatus Njordarchaeota archaeon
AGAGAATTCGCCATGCTTTAATATCGGACTATTAAGCCTCAGAGAATTCTATTCATTCTGTGATCATGTGATTTATTTAGCTATGATTAGTAAGACTTATCTAAATTTAACCAATTAGAAACAATCTCTAACTTCTATTGAGCAATTCTTTCGTTAATCATATAAAAAACCTAAACTTTTACAAGTTAGATACCTGATGGATAAGAATATTTGAGAATACCTTTTCTCTAAAAAATTCAATATGGTTTCGAATTGAAACTAAAATACAATAATTTTTATATGAAATCGGAGTATTCTTTTATCATGGCTGAATAAGGCTTGATTAATTTGCCGAGGAAGTATAGAAGAATTTTTGAGCTTCGAAGACCTATGAAGAATATAACTGTCAAAGTTCGGGTCTTAGAAAAGAGAGGAAAGAGAGAAGTATTCTCTAGGATAACTGGTAAATATCACAGATTTACAGAATTTGTCGTTGGGGACGACACTGGCTTAATCCCGCTAGTTCTATGGGAGGACAATAAGAATGACATAAAAGTAGGCTTAACATATACGTTGATCGGCGTCGATGTTAAGCTGTTTAATGATATGCCTAGGATCATCGTTAAAAGAGAAACAATAATCCAAGAAAGCGAGGCAATTGACGAAACCAGAATCAACACTGGAATCATCACAAATAATGATGGGTAAAAAATTCCATTTTCTACAGAATTTATAAAAAATACGCAGCTCATTTCCTCAATTAGGAGGAAAGAAGCATTAAAAGGGTCAGACCGTGACTCTTTCTTCATCATAGATCTGTTAAATTCTTCATCATCCAAAATCAATAAACAGCGTTTCACTTTGGGTAAGTATTCCCAAACATAGCTAAACTTTGGAATACCTACTCCTCATCGTACATGTCGTCCCCTCCCATGGGCACCCATCGGCGGAGACACTCCGCCTTGGCACCCGGCTCATTGGGGTTTCGGCCCGCACGCCACGGGCCACATCCCGTAGGCTTGGTGGCCTCTGGGATAACCCCGTCATCGTTTTTGCTGCTTACTAATACATATTACTTTTGTTCTGCTTAAATTTTTTTGCGCGTTGGTGATTTTGGGCTCTGCTTTCATCCCCTGCTCTTCCTAGCCGTGGCTAGGAAAAACCATCTAAATCAAACTAACTAGAAACAACCTTCTCCTAATATTCAAATAAATTTTTAATAGTGTCTATACTGCATGTGAATTACTTATAATGCATCGAAGATGTAGTCGGAGGTCAATAAATGGCTAAAGGGCGATCTGGGTATTCATTTCCAATCCATGAATTACCGGACACGACAAGAATTGCCCTTGCGAGGGGGCATGAGTTACCAATAAAGTGGAAGCATGCAAGAGAGATTTGCAATGCAATAATGGAGAAAGGGATGTATCTCCATGAAGCCATCAGCTATCTCCGAGCTGTAATGGAGCAGAGAGCTGCCGTACCATTTAAGAGATTCAAAGGAAATGTGGGCCATAGAAAGGAATTGCATAACTGGAAATGGGCTTCCGGGCGCTATCCCTATAAAGCTGCAAAATATATCTTGCAAGTGTTAGAGAATGTTCTCAATAATGCTAGAGCGAAGGGTCTTGATGAGCGAAGATTGAGGATAATATGGATGGCAGCTCATAAAGGAAGAATAATTCGGAGAAGACCAGATAGAAGAGGGCCTGGACTATTGAGAGGGTGGAAGATTAAGAGATGTACGAATGTAGAAGTTGCTGTAATGGAGATTCCAGAGGAAGTACCCAGTGTGGAAGAGGAAGAGAGGGCTATAGAAGGGGAGGAAGTGGAAGAAGAAATTACTGAAGAGATCGAGGAGAAAAGCGAAGAGGGCGAAATTGAGGAATTAGAAGAGAAAACTGAGGAACTAGAGGAAGAGGAGGAAGGTGAAGAAGAATGAGTGTAAGGCATGTTGTGGGAACTCTACATAAGAGAGTGTTAAAGCAGATGTTATTAAGGCTTCAGTTACATGAATTCCTTAAGAACGAATTACCTGTAATAGCTGGCTACGTGGGACTAGATTTATCCCCCCTCTCAGAAGGCGGCTATCAACTTAAGATTTATGCTAAAAATCCCGGTATCGTGATAGGTCCAAAGGGTAGAAGAGCTAGGGAATTAATAAGAAAAATCGCAGAGAGGTTTAAGCTTGAAAATGTTAGAATAAATGTTGAGGAAGTTAAGGATGCTTCTTTAAATGCTCAATTGCTTGCTGAGGAAATAGCAAGAGCAATTCTCAGAGGAGTCTCTATTAGGAGAGTAGCTTATAGTGTAATGAATAAAGTGATGCAGGAAGGAGCTTTGGGAGTTGAGATTAGAATTAAAGGTAAACTTCAAAAGAGGAGAGCTAAGAAATACCGCTTCGCTAAAGGAATGCTTATTCACTCAGGAGATCCCGCATATAAATATGTGGACGTGGGTAGGGCATCCATATTAGTTAAAACTGGAGTAATTGGAGTCCGGGTAACTATCGTCAAGCCTATCGCAAAACTACCAGATAGAATTGCAGTAAAGTCCTTAGAAGAGGTGGGAGGAGACATAGAGAAATTTAAACAATTAGTCGAAGAGGAAGCTAAGAAAGCATTTATTACTTTAGAAGAAGTTAGAGGAGAAGCTGAGATCTTAGAGGAAGGTGAAGAATAATGCCACTTAAGCCCGATGATGTGAGAAAAATGACTCCAGAACAGAGAAGACGTGAGCTCCTTAAGCTTAGGAGAGCATTATTAAGCATGATAACTAGGAAACAACGGGGCGCTTTGAAGGAAACTGGAAAAATTAAGAGCATAAAGAGGGATATTGCTAGGATACTCACAATAATGAGGGAACTAGGTGAAATCTAAAGATGACTAGTATACCTAAAAGGCTGTTAGGCAACATAATAGGAAAGAAGATAAGAATTCTGTACTCAAATGATCCAGCCCTCGTGGGCAGAGAAGGGATAATAACTTACGAGACGCGAAATATGCTTGAGATAGAAGAGAGTTCTGGGAAAAGAATACTAATTCCGAAACATGTTTGCATTTTTGAGATTTACTTTGATGAAAAGACTAAAATATTAGTGAGAGGTGAATTGCTAGTTAATCGATTAAGGAAATTAATAAAACTCGGGAGAAGAAGGTGAAATGTTATGGCTGGTCTGTTTCCAGAACCTCCTAAGAAATGCGATGATCCTAATTGCCCATTTCATGGTAATCTAAGAGTTAGAGGAAGGATATTAGAGGGTGTTGTGGTCTCAGATAAGATGCAGAGAACAGTGACTATACGCATAGACTACCTCTGGAGAGATAAGAAGTATAAGAGGTATGAAAAGAGATCTTCAAAGATAAAGGCTCATAATCCCCCATGTCTAGATGCGAGAGAAGGAGACATAGTTAGAATAATGGAGACAAGACCCCTGGCGAAAACAGTAAAATTCGTTGTTGTTCAAATAGTTAAGAGGGCTGGTGAAGAGGAAGGAAAAGAAAAGGGATAATTTATTAATATTATGTGGTGGAGAATATCTTTTCTCATTAACTAATTACTAATAATGTGGGTGAGACCCTGTGCCTAAGAGAAAAGCAGCAACGTTCCCTAAGATAAAGGGAGCGCCAGGGATTAATGTTACAACGAAACTAATATGTGCAGATAACTCAGGAGCCAGAATACTTCAAGTTATAGCAGTTATCGGGTATAAGGGTAGAAAAAGAAGAATCCCAAGAGCTTCCCTAGGAGATGTTGTTGTATGTGTGGTTAAGGAAGGAAGCCCAAAGATGCGAAAGAATATTGTGAGGGCAGTAATTGTACGACAAAGGATGCCATACAGAAGAAAGGATGGCACATGGATTCAATTCGAAGATAACGCAGCTGTGCTAATAAATCCAGAAGGGGAACCATTAGGTACGGAGGTTCACGGACCTGTAGCTAGAGAGGCAGCAAGAAGATGGCCTGGAATTGCTAGGATAGCGAAAATAATTGTATAGGGAGGAGATAAAATTATGAAAATTAAATCACGTTTATCTAAGCAACCCCGGAAAATGAGAAAGAGATTCTGGTATGAAGCTCCTTTACATAGAAGGCAGAAAATGATGGTAGCTCCTCTAGCACCAGAGGCTATTGATAAGTATGGGATTAGGAGATTTCCAGTAAGAGTAGGAGACAAGGTCATTGTGAGGAAGGGACAGTTTAAGGGAACAATTGGTAAGATTATTGAGGTTGACCTAAAAAGATATAGAATTTACGTAGAGAATGTTACAAGAAAAAGATCAGACGGGAGTACAGTTCATGTGCCCCTCAGACCATGGAACGTAGCAATATTAGAACTGGATTTATCGGATCCTAAACGACGCAAAGCATATGAAAGAAAGAGAAAAGTGAAGGAAGCGAAAATCGAAGAAGAGGTTGCCGAGGAAGAGGAAGAAGTAACTGAGGAAATTGAAGAAAGTGAAGAGGAAGAGTTTGAGGAAGAATCTGAAATTGATGAAGAAGAGGTAGGTGATGAAGAATGACAAAACACGGTCCTAAAAGACAACTAAAGAGAATAGCAGCCCCTAGACTCTTTCCGATACCCAGAAAAATTGGGGGAAAATTCGCAATTAAACCCAGTCCAGGGCCTCATCCCGCAGATAAATGTATTCCTCTAGGAATAATTATTAGGGATATTCTTGGTTATGCTAGAACTTTAAGGGAAGTTAAACTAATCCTCAATCAGAGAATAGTTAAGGTAGATGGACGCGTTATAACGGATTATAAATTCCCAGTAGGCTTAATGGATGTTTTAGAGATTGAGAGAACAAAGGAGTATTATAGAATACTCCCATTTAGAAGAAGACTTGTACTTCATAGGATAACTCCAGAGGAAGCCAAATACAAGATAGTTAGGATAATCGGTAAAAGATACGTTAAAAATGCGAATATTCAGCTAAATCTAGAAGACGGACGGAACATTCTCTTCAAAGTAAATAGTAATGAGGAGAGAAGAAAAATCCTCGATACATATTTCGTGAGGGATAGCCTCGTGATCTCTCTTCCCGATCAAAGGATTCTCAAGCATCTTAGGCTAAAAGAAGGAATGTACGCATTAATAATTGCCGGCAGGCACATGGGAGAACACGGGATTATCAAGAAGATAACAAAAATGTTCGGACCGAGAGCTAGTACTGCCACAATAGAGACACCGACTGGGGAGGAAATCATAACGGCGTTAGATTATGTACTAGTGATAGGTGAAGATAAACCAGAGATAACTCTTCCAGCGCTTGAGGAAGTTAGGGAAATAATGAGGAGAGTAATGATTCTACCTTAAGGGGAGGGTGTTAAAAATGAGCACTACAACAACCGTAAAGTTAGCAAACTCTATGAAAGAAGTAATACAGAAGCTTCTTGAAAAATACCCAGACAGGTACCCAAATCCAATGCTAGTACCTAGAATTCACTCTGTTGTAATTAATTGTTCCGTTGGACAATCGGGAGATCCCCTGGAAAAAGCCAAGAAAATTCTTGAGGAGCTTACGGGTAGGAAACCGAAGCTAGTGAGAGCTAAGAAGACAATTAAGCCGTTTGGAATTCATAAAAACCAGCCAATAGGATGGGTCATAACCCTAAGGGGCGAAGAAGCTTTCAATTTCCTCAAGAGGGTATTAGCAGTATATGATTACACAGTATGGGAATCCTCAATAGATAAATATGGGAACTTTGCTTTCGGAATTGATGAACATATAAAGATACCTGGTGTAAGATATGACCCAGAGCTCGGAACTACTGGGTTTGATGTATGTGTGAGTATGGAGAGAGCTGGGTATAGGGTGAAGAGAAGGAGATTAAGAAGAGCCAAGATTCCAGAAAAGCATCGTGTTAAGAGGGAAGATACCATACTATTCCTTGAGGAGATGGGAATAAAAGTCGAGAAAGGACCAAGGAGAATAGAGAGACTAACGATAATCGCTCAGGAAATGCGCAGAGCCGAGCTTGCAAAGAGAGAGGAAAAGAAAGAAGAAGAAAGAGGAAAGAAAGCTAAGAAGGGCAAATAGGTGATTTTTTGGAATCATTTTTTGAAAAAGAAAACTCAACCACAAACCTTTCTCGAATCTCTTATCAAAAAATCTATGCTCATAAAGATCTGGACGGGCTTTTCGGAGGAGGCTTACTTCTTAGAATATACGAAGTTCCCATAAAATTTCTTTCCAGAATACTTTCAGCCAGAAACTCTATTATTGTGGAAGTCCCCCTAAGCAGCATGAGTATGATAGAAAATTGCATAATCATTGATCATCACTATTGCAAGAATCCCCTCCTATTGAATGTTAGATTCAGCAATTATATTATCTGTGATGAATCATATCCAAGCGTTACGTCACTTATAGCGGATTATTTCGAATTAGAAATTCCAGAGGAAATATTAAGCGCCATTAATGATATAGAGAAGGGCATAGTAGAAGAGGGTTCTTTATCTGGTATCCTTTACATAGGCTACATAGCCACAATGAACAGGATGCCTTTCCAGAAAATAGCTCAGGATATAAAATCTGGGAATTGGGAAAGAATCATCCGATGGTTTGAGAAAAGGGCGAATTCAAAAGACGCCGAACTTGTGAAGCAACTAGCAAAAATCAAGGCAGAGAATGCGAACATTTTGATAAACAGGGTAAGAATAATTCTCTACAAAGCAACCGACTCAATCGAAGTAGGAGCAGCAAGATTAGCTTTAATAAAAATTCAAGAAGAAAACGATGCAGGAGTGATTCTAGGATACGAGGGACAATTCGCTAAGAAAGGGATGATGGCAACAAAAAGGAGAAAAATAGACCTATTGAAGGTTCTAATGTACCTAGAGGAAAACGGATGGAGCGCTGGCGGAAGAAGAGACGTAGGAGGATTCAAGATCCCAGAAGGCACAACGGTAAATCAAGCAATAGAACACCTAAGAAGAGCATTTTCAACAATATTAAGATAATTGAATATTGAACATGATATTGCTATTGCTAAACCCTAACTGATAATTTTCTCGAATCTTCCCATAAACCAATTATATACCCAATCGCAGCAGATAAGGTAGCTGTACCAGAAACATAAAAAATCAGAATTGTTAATACAGCACTAAGCTCCATTGATGCAA
>JAHKLG010000067.1 GCA_029856625.1 Candidatus Njordarchaeota archaeon
AAGATTGGTAGACAAGATAACAGTAATAGCCTTCTTTTTTAAACCGACATTCGGAGGAGCCTCGACAAGAAGTACTGAGATCGTGCGAATGTTAAAGAAGATGACTAGAGAGGTCGTCGTGATAACCACTTTTCCTCAGTATCCATCTGGAAAGATCGAAGACCCTAAATATTGGGGAATTACAGATGACATTTACATTGAAAGAGATGAAGATGTAACCATTATTAGGATAAGATTGCCTCCTCTACCTTTTAGGGGATTATTAACAAGGTTTTTCTTGTTCTCAATATTTGCATTAAAGGTTATTCTTAACTTGGGTAAAATTGGACGATATGTAAAAGGATCGGATGTGATTTATTCTCATACTCCTCAGATAGTATCAATGTACTTAGGGTGGCTTCTCTCGAAGCTCTTCGGCGCGGATCATATTACTGATATACAAGATCTATTATCGTTAGAATTACGTGATTGGAACAAGAGAGGAATTCTTGCGAGAATTTTTGCTCTTATAGCTTTCTTAAGCGAGAGACTAGCACTAAAACTTGTGAAGAGAGTTTCAACTGCTACTATATCACTAAAAATAGCTGTTGAAAAAATATTTGGGAAGAATAAGAAGAATGAGGTAATATGGATTCCCACACCTATAACTCTTGAATATTTTCAGGAGCGAAACAAATATGAGGCACGAGATTATGTAATGAATAAACTCAGGCTTGTTCCAGAGGAGTTCATGGACAAGAAGATGATTGTCTATACGGGGTTCTTTGGTGTTTATCAGGGGCTTACAGATCTGATAAAGGTTATTGCTAGGATACGTGACAAGTTAGATAATGTATGCTTTGTTCTGATGGGAGATGGAGAGACAAAAGAGAGAGTTATTTCTCTTATTAGAAAGCTTAAGCTAAACGATGTTATTTATGTTGGTAAGAAGGTTCCTAGGGAGCTAGTACCATGGATCATATCCATGGCTGATATATGTCTTCTCCCCCTTAAGGGGCGAATAAGTAAACTTCTTGCGCTTCCAACGAAGTTTTATGAATATGTGGCCTGTTCAAGACCGGTAATAGCTATTTCGTCGGGTGATGTTAGGGCTATTATAGAGAAGTTTAAAGTAGGTCTGGTTATAGATTCCATATGGGAATTAGAGAAAAAAGCGAAAGAGTTAGAGTGGTTATTATTGAATGATAAAGTTTTAGAAGAGTATTGCAGGAGAGCAAAGGTCTTGGCTAGGTGGCTTTTTCTTGAGGAGAATATAATTGAGAAATTCTCTAGGGTATTAGAAGGAAGGCCGTATGCGATTAGAGAAATCGAGTACATTCTAAGAAGGAAGTACCCATATACACCGAGCTACAAGCAATATTTGCCAAAGTCGCTAATAGAGGGCCTACAAGAAGACTATTTTAGCTATGTATTTAGATATCAGCAAATCGCGCAACGTACATAAAATATGCAGTTTGAAAAAGGAGTGTGCGCCTAGTTTCCTTCTGATCTCTCTTATCTCGTTATTTTTGGGTTACCCGCCTAGACATTTGTTATGCCGAGACACCAGAATCAAGCCTAGGCTATAAGGCGAGCAAGGCCTAAAAAATATTTCAGATATCTTCAAGTTTTAATTTGTTCTGTTCTTGCTTTTGCGAATTGGTTAAGCATTGGGGTTGTGAATTGCGGTTGATGGTGGTTGTCGGAACACGACCCGAGATAATCAAGATGGCTCCAATAGTTAGGGAGTTGAGGAGGAGGAGTGCTGATTTTTTCGTAGTGCATACGGGGCAGCATTATGATTGGGAAATGTCTTCTGTCTTTTTTGAGGAACTGAGACTCTCAGAGCCGGATTATTATCTGAATGTTAAATCTGGCTCTCATGGTGTTCAGACGGGAAAAATTCTGGAGAGGATAGAGGGGGTTATAGAGAAGGAGTCACCAGATTTGGTCATAGTTGTTGGGGATACTAATTCAGCTTTAGGAGCCGCTCTAGCTGCTGCTAAGATGCATGTGTGCGTGGCGCATGTTGAGGCTGGTTGTAGGTCGTATGATAGGAGAATGCCGGAGGAGATTAATCGGGAGTTGGTAGCTAGGGTTGCATCGCTAAATTTTGCACCGTCTCCGAGAGCATACATAAACTTGTTAATGGAGGGTATTCCGAGGTATAAAGTGTTTCTGGTAGGGCATCCGATTGTTGATTTGCTCTACGAAATTAAGGATAGGATAAAGGATGATGTTGTTAAGGAGTTTGGGCTTACAAAGTACCAATATGTATTGGCAACGTTTCATAGGGCGGAAAATGTTGATGACCCAAAGATTCTTGGAGAAATATTAGCAAGTTTATCCGAATCTCCCCTACCCGTAATATTCCCGATCCATCCAAGGACAAGGGAAAGGATTAAAGAGAGTGGTCTGGAGAAATACTTAAAGGAGCCAATAATATCGGTTAAACCCCAACCATACTTAGCGTTTTTGGGTCTTCTGAGGAATAGTCGATTAGTCGTCACGGATTCCGGTGGTGTTCAGCAGGAGGCGGCGATAATTGGGATAAGAGCGGTTACTGTTAGGGAGAATATAGAGTGGGTCGAGACGGTAATATATGGTTTTAATGAACTAGTGGCTCCAGAGAGAAACGCCATTATGGAAGCTTTGATTAGGGGTATAGGGAATCCTGGGGTTCCAAAGTATGAGGAATACGCCAATAAAATGTTTGGCATGCCAGGGGTAGCGAGGAGAATAGTGAATATGATCCTTAATGAAGAGACGCTAGATAGGATACGAAGACTAGATGAGAAAATGAGGAAGCAGGTTATTCATGGATATCCAACACCGAAATTATCGCTTAAAAAAGAAATACGAGAAGAATTTTCCCTGTTATATTTCGACAAGAGAGGAGAATGTATTAGACCTATTCTTGAGGAAGAGACGCTAGAAGAACCAGAATATCGCATAATATTGGATTTTCAAGCATTAAGTAAGGGAGATTAGGACAATGATAAGGCCAGAAAATTGTCATGATCAGAAAACAATTTTTAATACTTATAAGTATCATACTATAAAGTATGATACTTACGAGTATGAGTGATTAATGTGTTTATTGATCGTGAGTATGAGCTGGATTTTCTTGAAAAGAAATATGCTTCTGGTAAGGCTGAGCTTGTGATTATTTATGGTAGACG
The DNA here is from genome assembly GCA_029856625.1 of Candidatus Njordarchaeota archaeon. Lineage (GTDB taxonomy): Archaea > Asgardarchaeota > Njordarchaeia > Njordarchaeales > Njordarchaeaceae > Njordarchaeum. The sequence goes on from JAHKLG010000067.1 coordinate 3,162, forward strand.
AGGCATTGGAAAAACTGAGATGATTAGAGAGTTTATTAGAGGTAAGAAAGCATATTATTTCTTCGTGACAATGGAGGATGATAAAACATTACTTAAGAACTTCCTTATGATTCTTGGGCCACCTTATGATAAACTAAGCATAGAGGATCTAGGAACGTTTTTCGAAATTTTAGGAGATCTAGCGTCTAGAGAAAGACTAGTATGCATATTTGATGAGTTTCAGAGATTGATGAATGTTTATAAGGGAGCCCTATCAGTTATTCAGAGGGTTTGGGATGAGAAACTGCGAGCTACTAAGATCTTCTTGATTCTCGTGGGCTCGGCAGTTAGTGTCTTTGAACGAATTGGAAAATCATATGAAAGCCCTATTTATGGTCGTAGAACAGGGATGCTAGAAATTGATGAATTGGATTATTGGGCTTCCCGAATGTTCTTTCCAAGGTATGATGAAGAGTCACGTTTATTCGCATACAGTGTCCTTGGTGGGGTTCCCCTGTATCTATCTCTCTTCAGTGATTCTAAAACTGTTGAGGAGAATATTAAGGATCAGATACTTTCTCGTGGAGCTCCATTATATGATGAACCAGAAATACTGTTATTGCAGGAGACAAGGGATCCAACCACGTACATGTCAATTCTCAAAGCTATAGCCGCCGGTTATATGAGATTCTCGGAGATATCGGATGCTAGTGGGGTAGAGAAGAATAAGCTCTCGAAGTATCTCAGCGTTTTGATAGATCGATTAAAATTAGTGACGAGAGAAACACCACTAATGGAACGGAGAGGATCGATCTATAAGATACGGAATAACTTTATTAGGTTCTGGTTAAAGTATGTTCTCCCATACAAGTCGTTGTTAGAGCTTGGAGAAATAGAGGGAGTATTGAAAAGGATAATAAAAGATAAGCCCAGAATTATCTCTCAAGTTTTTGAATCTGTAGTTAGACAATTCCTGTTAAGAATTAACAATACAGAACTCAACGGAGTGCCGATAAAGTTTGATATGATAGGGAAATGGTGGAGAAAGGAAACAGAAATCGACTTAGTGGCAGTGAATAAGGAGGAAGAAATAGTCTATTTCATTGAGTGCAAATACACTAATAAGCCAGTAAGTAGAAGAACGTTAATAAATTTGATAAAGAAAAGCGAGGAATTCGCGTGGAAGAAAAACACTAGGAAGAACATTTATATAATATTCTCAAAGAAAGGATTCACTTTTGAGCCGGAGGAAAACGTATTATTAATCGACTTAAACAGAATGATCAAGATAAGCGAGGAAAAAATTAGAATTAGAGTGAAAAACAAGTCTTAAATAACCATTAATCACCAACACGACCTTAGCTAACTTACCTTTTTGGCAATATGCGATTGATCGAATAACCTCAAGTATCGGATTCTTAATATGAAAAACTGTGGTCTCGATAGTTTTATGCGTTTAAGTAAGAGTTATAACCTATATTTCATAGGCTTATGAATTATAGGCTATTTCATATTGGGTTATGGCTTTGAACACGTACTTTGTTGATAGAGAAGAAGAAATTAGTACTATACTAGGGTTTATCAAAGCAAGGGCTAATGTATTAATTTATGGATTACGAGGAATTGGCAAAACGACGTTACTTGAGAAAGTTCATGATATTCTAATTCATGAGGGACGAAAAGTTCTCTATATTGATGGTTATGAAATACTATCCCCAGAGGATCTCTTTGTGATCTCTAGGAGAACCCCGACAATGGATGCAAGGGACTCTGTCAGATTCATCTTTGAGATGCTTGATCATGTAATAATAATTGATGAGTTTACATCTCTTATCCAAATGCTCGCTAGATACAGACCCTTCGGGAATGTGGAGGATGTCGTAAAGTACATAAGGTCTCAGATCCAGTTACGCCAGAGGAGGGGAGGCGAAAGCATAATTATCTCATCTTCTGCTCTCGGCTTTATTAAGAGGGCAACAATGAAGTACTTTGCGCCCCTATTCCGCGAATTCAAACTACTATTCATTGGACCAATGAGTTTTGAAGCGATTTATGAGCTAGCCATAAAGCATGGTATTAAGGAAGAAGAAGCGAGAGAAATAGCTGAATTATCTACAGGAAATCCTTTCTACGCGAGAAAAATTATTGAGCAGGTAATTGCGCAGGGAATTTCTCCCAGAGAAGCATTATTCAAGCTAATAGAATCCAAGGGTGACTTAGACATATACTTTACAGCTCTCATGGAGAATCTACAAGCAGAAGAGAGGTATATTCTTCACCTAATAGCTAGAGGGAGAAACCGCTTTTACGAAATAGAGGAGAAATTATACAAGGATCCAAGCCCATATCTAAAAAGATTAGAGGATAACGGATTAGTGCTCAAGATAAAGAAGACGAGAAAGTTCTCCCAGTATATAATACCTGATAAGGTTTTCCAAGCATGGTTATTGAGCCAGGAAATACCAAGCCTAGGAAAGATTTCTAGAGAAGCAATATATGTTTCTAGCTTAGGATTCGAAGCCCTTGTAAGAGAATTGTTGAGATCAATAACCTCAGTTATCAAGATAAGAGATTGGCTAGGGCAGAGCTTAGAATTACCACCATTCAGAGCAGTGTATAATGTTAGTGGACATGATTATGAAATCGATGCGGTAGGGCTAAGAAACAACGAAGCATATGTCTTCGAGATACACTTCTGGGGAAAGGCAAGGTATAATAAAGTATTGCAACTAATAAAAAACGCAGAACTATTCGCTAAGGACTATGGCAAGAGAATAAAGGAGAAAGTTCTGATATCATACTTTGGATACGAATTAACAAATAAGGAAAAGGAGAAGATAAAGGAACAAGGCATTAAATTGTTGACCAGTAAAGAGCTAAGAGAGATCCAGAAAAAGACGGGGGTAAAACTAGGATTCTAATGATAGAAAATCTTCAGAACTACTTTATGTCTGAAATGGTCTAGGAATAGTTTCTTACCGAGTCAAAAGCTTTCTCCATTCTTATTGGATCTAGGAAAACGATATTGTCTTCCTCATACTCTTGTTTGTATCCTTCCTTGCTCAGTAAGATTATCTTATAATTCCTCCTACCAAATACTCTTGTTAATCTTTCCGCCTTCTCTATAGTTTTCCCAATTTCTTTTAGGCCTATTTTTTCGTTTCTCCACTTTGCTTCTCCTATAACTACGGTATCCCGTGATATTCCGAGAGCATCCACTTCTATTTCTCCATCCCAGTACACACCGAATTTCTTGAATCTTGGTATTTCTACACCAAATAAGTTCCTTCCAGAGTAGAGGACTATTAGTTCTCTTAGAATTTTTTCAACCGTGTGTGAAAGATAATCATTGATTTCGCTTTTTATGTTATTCATAACGAGGTCATATCTACCCATCTCAATCATCCAATAATTCTTGTTGATGAATCTGAACCAGAATCTGAAGAATTCGTCCTTAAAGATATAGAGAGCTCCCCGCTTTTTCTTACCCACGGGATGTAAGCGCTCAATTATATCCATCTTCTCAAGCACCCTAATATACGGAATAACGTTAACATTACCAATCCTTATTTTCGCTAAAGGCAATCCCCTACGTCCCTCAGAGATTCTGTCTAAAATCCCCATATAGATTGCGGGACTTCGAAGCTCCTCCGATAATAATTCCTCCGGCTCTCTATTTAATCTTCCATTCCTACTTACAATCAGACGCCTGACATTCTCCCATATTGAAGCATTATGATCATAGGCATCCATGTATGCGGGAGTTCCGCCGAATATGCCGTATGCTGTTACTCTATTTATAGGATCAAGATTTCTCCAGAAGTTCCTGGCCCTATAATAGGGTAATGGTTCTAGCTTTAATTCTAATGTTCTCCTTCCAAACAGTGGCGCATCCCCCTTCAGCGCTATCTTCTCAATCAACCCAACAACAGATCCTATGAGGAAC
>JAHKLG010000068.1 GCA_029856625.1 Candidatus Njordarchaeota archaeon
TAGAAGTCAATGGCATTGAGAGGAAGTGGGGTCAAGGAGCTAAATCCATTGGTGGAGAGATCAGAGTTAGGGATCTCCAGAGAGCAATTGAGTTAAAGAGAAGAGGATACATTGTTCTTCCAGATCCGGAGGATCCAGCAGTACAGGAAGCCTTCAAGATGGGTGCAATCGAATCCTTTGAGAGACACTCAAGATTAGGAATGCCAACTATTGAAGACTTCTGCGAGGATATAGCCAAGCTAAGAGAGCAGGGAGCCAAGATAGTCTCTCTCAAGATGGGTCAATACAGACCCGCTGCAATAGCTTGGGCCATGAAAGCAGCAAGCGAAGCAAAAGTTGATTATGTGACTTTTGATGGTCAGGGTGGCGGTACTGGAATGAGCCCATGGCCAATGATGCTTGAAATGGGTACACCCACGTTACATATGCTTGCTTTCGTGATAAAGGCGGCTAGAATCCTTGATAAGAAAGGAAAATATGTCCCAGATATCTTCATTGCAGGAGGTATCATTAACGAGACCCAGATATTCAAAGCAATTGCCCTAAGCGGCTTTGAGGACAGAGACAGACCATATGTTGTAGGAGCTGCGGTCGCTAAGCCGGCCTTAACAGCGGCTATGAAGGCGAAGTACTTTGCTAAACTAGCTAAGGAAGGCACCCTTAGGAAAGTGGCTCCAGAGTTCGTAAAGTTGTATGGAGATAAAGTAGAGAGCATATTTGCTGTCGTCGGTGACTTAAAGCGGAGATTTGGTGACAAGTGGAAGGAGATTCCTCCCGGAGCTATTGGTATATACTCATACTTCGTTGACAGAATAGGCACTGGTCTAAAGCAGCTCCTCGCAGGTGCTCGTAAGTTCGACATAATGTTGCTACGGAGGAGTGATGTAGCCGCTTTAACAGAGAGAGCTGCGAAGGTCTTTGAGATTCCGCTACTGGAGGATCTAGATAAAGAGGAATTCGAAGCAATCCTTGAGAGCTAGACTTATTCTTTCTCTTCTTTTCCTTAATTTCATACATTTTAATTATATTATGTTGATTCTAAGAGAAAAAGTCGGTAAGTTTTCTCTGCTTTGTTAAATCTAAGAGTGTTCTACTAACACTTAACCAAGTATCTAAACTTAATCTGAGGCTTTCTCTCATGTAATTGATTACTTGCTGTAGTGTATCAAACTTCAAAGCTTTTTCTTTCAGTGCTTTTCTTACTCCTTCCCTTACATGCCATACACCCAGCGGCATAAGGTGATCTGGGTATGCCTCTCTTAAAATCAAGACTCTTGCTTGTATTCTCTGCTTAGCGAGATATTCGGTTACAGCTAGACGCGCTGCATAGTAACAGCCTCCTATCGATGCATATGTTGTCCGTCCCTGATAATATTCCCAATCTCCCCCTATTGCTATGTATTCCTTACTCGGATTCCATGTTGTTCCGGGATACCAAGCCTCGATAAACTCGTAGCTCCAAGCATCTGGTATGAGTATAACGACGAACTTATCTCCAAAGAATGTTGTTTCAAAGACTCTATATTCAGAGATTATCGGATTTCCCTTAATAAACTCGTTTATAAGCCAGTTTGATAACATGCTATCCACAGCAGTGATGCTCCATCGAGTGGGAACAAATCTCCTTTCGTTTTTCATCCCAAATAAACCGACGCTGAAAGCTCTTATGATGGATGAGATAAGCAGTCCTCTCTTATAGAGTATTTTAACAGCCTCTAACGCCTTCAGATCATCATCTTCGTAAAGCTTTTCTATTAAGTGATTTGTCTTTAATGAATTTATATCGATATTCTCAAGTGGTGCACTAGGGCCCATTGGTTGAAGATCAGAATCAATAATCACCCCACGGGGCTCCTTCTTAAGCACCATGTAACTTTCTACTGAATTCTTAGCCATAGCTAATTCTTGAACGAGGTTAATTATACGATGGGATTTTGTTGCATCCCTAACGTGGCTTTTAAAATTTCCTCTCACGAGAGAAAATCTAAACTTAATAATTTCACTAACATCTAAATCCTTCCATAACTCAGGCGTATCTAACAATGAGGTATCTCCAATTATAGGGGGGACTAATGGGCTAACATTCACATAAGGGTATCCATATCTTCCCACGAAAATGGCTGGTGGTGATGATCCATCGATTTCTTTCCTCCTAATCAAAGGTTTTATGGCAGAAAATGAGTAATATTTCACAAGAATTGGGCATCTAGACTTGCCACAGAGAAGTTTAGTCCCCCTACATAATAAGCATATGTTTCTTCGTGAAAACTTTTTCTTCGTTGGAGTAAGCTCGAGAAGTTTCTTTATGTCCTGGAACCCAGATAACCATGGAACTTTCTTCTTGAATTTCTTCACGAACTTCAATAAGTCACCGGGAGCACTAACTTTTATATGGAAATATTTGGAGGTAATACCTTAAAAGATATTCCCAAATAAGAGATATACTTGGCATGAGAGAGTAGATGATGAGTAAAACTTCGTTATAGGAGTTCTGAGGCGCCGGATTTCTTTTAAATACTTAGATCTCATATATTCTTCGATTTCGGGGTGAAAATAAATTGACTAGCGTAAGCGAAAGGGCGGCTAAGTACTTAGCTAAATATCTGAAGAAATCTAATAAGTCAATTAGTCTAAAGAAGTTCCTTTACAAGATTCCAGAACCCGGGAAGAGAAGGAAACGGATCCAGCGGATAATCTATGGAATATATACATATTGGGATCTCATTGAGAGATTCCTGCAGAGTGCCGGCCTTGTTAATGAGAAGAAAAAACCATACTATATGGTAGGTGCGTTCAGAGTCCTTATCGATAAATGGGGGTATGAGCAATTAAGGAAGCAATTAGGAAATATCCTACATGATGATGAGATAAAAGCTCTTATTTCTACTGAAGTAGAGTTCACGGATGATATAGATAGGCTAGCTCTAACGTATGGTTATAAGAGATGGTTCGTGGAGGTTTTATCCAAGTACTTCTCGTTAATGGATCTCGAAAAAATATTAGAGGGACTGAATAAGCGCGTTCCAACTTGGATCATTCTCAATTCTCTCAGAGCCGAGGAGAATGAGATATTAAAAATGCTTGAAACCGAGGGCTACGAGGTTATAAAAGATGATAAAATTCCACTACTGTATAAGCTTGCGAAACTATCAAGGAAGATCCAGGAGAGCGAAGTATATAAAAAGGGTCTTGTTCTTCCTATGCAGAAAGCTAGCGCAGCGGTTGTTCTTTCTCTAAATTTAAAAGATGGTGAATTATTATACGATGCATGTGCAGCTCCGGGAATAAAAACTATCTTCTCAGTTATATTATCTGGTGGAGGAATTAGAGTGATTGCCCTTGATAAATCTGAAATACGGCTTAAGAGAATGAAAGCGCTTCTTAAGCATTTTGGAGTAAATAAGAATGTTAAGGTTTTCTTAGGGGATGCCAGGTTCTTTAATCCTAAGAGAAGCTTTGATAAGGCTTTAGTAGATGCTCCATGCACGTCAACTGGAACAATCCCTAAGAATCCAGATATAAAGGTAAAAATAACTTATGAGGATGTTCAGAGTTTTGCCCAGCTGCAGTATGAGATACTATGGAGTGTGCATAGGATAGCGCCAGAGAATGCAGAGATAGTGTATGCGACTTGCTCAATTTTTCCGGAAGAGAACGAGTTTGTGATAAAGAGATTCCTAAGTCATGAGAAAAGGGTTGAGATTAGATTAGCGGAGCTAGGAGTAAGCTCATTAGTTGACAATCTTGGCAAAAGATTCTGGCCTCACATCCACGAAACAATAGGCATGTTCTATACAAAGCTGATTAAACTCTCTCCCTGGTAGTTTTTATCTTAGATATTCTTGCATAAAGTCAATAATGTTACGAGAATGTCTAAATATGTTGCGTCGAAATTTTTCATTACTACAGTTTTTCTTTCTTTGCTTTTGCCAGAAACTGTTTCTTATAAAGCTCCTCTATTTCCTGGATTGTGTTCGCTTCTTCTGGTCCTTTATCATCTCGAATCTTAATTATCCTTGCAAATCTTAGAGCATATCCTGATTTATATTTGGGGGATTTCTGAATTTCATTAAATGCTACCTCCACTACTATTTTTGGTTGCACATAAACTACTCGTCCCTTCTCTCCGATTTTTAGATTCAGTAATCTCTTGGTCATTTCCTCAAATTCCTCATCCGTGAGTCCCTTAAACGTTTTTCCCACAATTAAAAACTCCCCCGTTTTCTCATCTCTAGCCGCTAAGTAATAATCTGATAACCAGTTTTTTCTTCTACCATATCCCCACTCAGCCGCTACAATCACTAGATCAAGTGTTGTGAGTACGGGTTTTATCTTTAACCACAGTTTGCCTCTTATGCCCGGAGTGTATTTGCTATCCAGCTTCTTAGCCATAAGTCCCTCATGACCTTCCCTAATTGCTTTTTCTAGGAACTTCTCAGCTTCTTTTGGATCATCAGTTATTACCCGTGGTGTTAGCGGTATGTTCCCCGCAATTTTAGCTAAGATCTCTCTTCTCTCCACATAGGGTTTATCTATCAATAATTCACCATCTAGATAAAGAATGTCAAACAAATATAGCTTAACTGGTATCTCCCTAACCATTCTATAAATATCTCGTATTCTGCGGAATCGTCTCATAAGATGTTGAAAGGGTAATGGTTTTCCATTTTCCCCTATAGCTATAACTTCTCCCTCAACGACTACTTCCCTAGCCCTCAATTCTCTTCGGACTAATTCCACGACATCTGGAAGACTCTTAGTTACATCAGTTAGTCTCCTGCTAAATATCTTTACCTCAGATTCTTTCATATGAATTTGAACCCTTGCTCCATCAAACTTGTACTCGAATGCGCTTCTGCCGCCGTGTTCTTTTAAAGCTTCTTGAACATTCTCTGCTTGCTGTGCTAACATTGGTTTTAGCGGTCTAAATAGTTGAAGGCTTACCTTTTCTAAGCCTTTAGCTCCTTCTACAAGAGCTATATATGCTACTTCTCCTATATCACCCAAGAACATATGAGCTCTTTCGACCAATTCTAATGATACATCAGCAGCCTTAGCTATGGCCTCCTCCATTAATCCCTCTGATACGCCATGTCTCATCTCTCCTAGAATCACTTTAACAAGGTACTTTGCCTCAATGGGTGATGCTCTACTTAATAACGATTTTATAACCGCTTCTTTTCTCTCCCTACTACCGCTCCCCTTAATCTTAGCAATGGATTCTAGGGTTTGATAAACATTTAGAATCGTTAATGGTTCTTCAAAGAGAGTAGCTTGTCTAAGAATTTTTTTCGATTTCATGAGAATCTCAACCATTGCCCCCGGATCCCCAGTCCTATTAAACGCGTCTAATAATTCCCTAGGGGATGCTCTTGTAATATCCTGAATTATTTTCACAATCGTCCCCCAGGAAACATCAAGGGTATAAGAGCTCCAGTCTGGAAAAATTTTTCCTATGATTAGTCTTGTCGCTGGCGCGATCTCTTCCTTATGCAATTTTCTCAGAAAAGCACTAATCATGCTTATCTTAGGTATTCTCTCAGTAAGTTTCTCTAGGCTTTCACAGAGTTCTGCTAATTCTTTAAAAAGCGTAGCCACTCCTCAGCACCACTTAACAAAGATGCACTCACTAGAAGAGTAGAAAGTATCTAATTAATTATGAAAAATATGATCCTCGCAATATTCTTATGGGAAGAAATTTTTATTCCTTGAATCACGGCTTAATAATGCCTCCTTGGAGGTGTCTCATAAATGCAAATTTGTTTCTTCCCTATCGGCATTGTCCGCAATTCCTTATCGGATGAAGAGGTGAGGAGGGCTAGGAATGGTGTGAGGGGATATATTGAGGTATTCAAAGAATACATGGATGGATTAGATGGAATAGAGGAGTTCTCTCACATAATGATAATTGCATATCTCCATAAGGTTTCATGGGAAAGAAGAAAGGTGCTAAAAGTTAGGCCAAGAGGAAGAATGGATCTTCCATTGATAGGTGTTTTTAGCACAAACTCTCCTCTAAGACCAAATCCTATAGCTGTTACAATAGTAAGATTGCTTGATAGGAGGGGAAACATATTATATGTTGATGGGCTGGATCTATTTGATGGAACACCTGTACTTGATATAAAACCATACACTCCTGGAAGAATTATAAGGGATGCTACATTTCCAGAATGGATTCATAAACTTTGATGAAGATGTATTAATCCAATTCTATTCAATATATGTAGGCTCAAAGCTCTCCCATTTCTCTTCAAGTTCCTTTAAAATATCCAGTTCTTCCTTCTCCCTCCATAGGAAGTGCCAGTAAAATATAAGGATAGTAGCGAGTATTGCAAATGCGACTAATAACCCTTTGACTCCTCCTAAGATCAATCCTAAAAGAGCTCCTATGTACAGGGAAATCATTAACATAGCATATGCATTAATAGCCATTTTTGGTGCAAATAACAATATAGAGATAATCCCGCTTATCCACCATGCCGCAATAGGCACAATCACAAGCAATATACTTTTTACCCACCCATACTTCCTAATATGATATTTCCAGAACCAGGACGCTGTTATTATTCCTGCTGGTAGTGCCCATCCAGTCGCTGTAGCATAAGCTACCCATTCCTCCCACTTCAGCCCAACTTTGCGAACATAGTACATCTTACCAATCCTAACTATAGAGAATGCCCAATGACCATTAAAAAATAAATCAAGTTCATCTCCAAAATTCCCGCTGATTCTTCTAATTTCGCTAAATGCCACATCAGCAAAAAGATCAAGAACTTGCTCCAGACTCATGGGTTTCCAGTTCTCTCCTCTCAGAGGCCGTGATCCAGCGTACTCCCTTAAACTCTCAAGCATTTCTCGAGTTAAACGCATTATAAACGCCAAGGACATTGTTAAGATAATGTTTAGTTAGAATTAAGGAATCTTATTGAGCGACAATTTATAAAAAATCTTTGCCTAAGTTTCGATACGAGGAATTGCATGTATATGGTACTTCGATATGCTTTGTTCAGAAAACCTCCAAGCAAAAATTAGGGAGGGATTAGAAGGA
>JAHKLG010000069.1 GCA_029856625.1 Candidatus Njordarchaeota archaeon
GCTTATTATATCTCTATCGAATACTGAAAATACGGCCTCTAACATTAAGGAAATACTATCGAGTATTACCCATCCGAAGACCTCTTGCCTCAAGTGTCTTTAACGGCTTTATGGTTCTCGGAGATGCTGCCTCTCATGGTAATCCATTGTTTGAAGGAGGAATTTATGGTGCTCTTTACGCTGCAAAACTGGCAGACGAAATAATTTCAAATGCTCTTACAGAAAAAGATGATGTTCTAGGAATCAATGATTTATGGACTTTTAATGTTAGATATATGAGAGAAAGAGGCTGGATTCTTGGGGTTCTCGACGTATTAAGATTATTTATTCAAAAGTTCTCTCAGAAGAACCTTTACTTATTCGCTTCGGCACTTCCAGAAAAAATGTCATTTGATTTAGATACGATCCTTCATATAAGTCTTGGGTTATTAACAACTATTTTAAAGCCAAGAATTTTCTGGAGCTTAATGGAAATAGCTAAACATACTATTGCTATCCAGGATCTTTACTTACGATACCCAGAAAGTCCTTCTGAAGTATTTACATGGGCAAGAAAAGTGGAAAATATTCTTAAAGAGGTAAAGAAAAAGAAAATTACTATCTAGCTTGTGGATTATCCACTAAACCAATGTTAAGTCCTCTTTTTCCTCTTCTTGTTCAGTGATCTCTTCCTCTATCTTCCTCCTAACCTCATCGCATATTCCTAGAATCTCGTCCACTCCTTCACTCTCTAGCCATTCCTTGTATTTTTCTGCTTTTTTCTTAACCGATTCTGCTAAACTCTTAGATATGATCCCTTCCTCCACGTACTTATCTATTTTTTGCGAATCAAGCACCATTACATGGCCTTCATGAGAAAGAACAACATCTACCTCCAAATCTATGTATCTAAAGCCATCGTTACAAGGTTCAATTGGCGTATTTATATTAATGTATATTCCCTTAAGTTCGTTCTCTATGGAGAAGTAAGCGGTAATCAATTTATCATCGAATAATTTTACAATTGTTATACCGTAATCACCCGCTTCCTTTGGAGCTCCTATTCCATCATAGTATCCTCCAGGCATAAATCTCCTATAGAGTCTATACTCGATTTCGCTGATTTCGTTACCCTTATTCTTTCTCATAACTATTTTAGCAGGACCTAGGATTACCTCCCGTCCGTGTATTTTGAGATGATGAATCTTTGCTATTCTTCCTTCAGATAAAAGAGCCTCATTGACAAAAAATTCTTGAATTGCGTCATTAATTTTGTCCATAGGAACGTATTTCGATAAGTATTTCTCAGAAAAATCGACTAGTCTCGTTATATTATTATCGTATGTCTTAAACATATGATGGTACTTAACTGTGTGGAAAACTTGTTTCCTTATTTCGTCAAGTTTTTTCTTGCTCTCAAATGGGAAATCTACCATCAATACATCAAATCCACTTCTTAACATTACTAATGCTGGTGATTTCTCAGCTAACTCCCTTAACTTCTCTGCCTGCTCATGAAGAATGTTAATCTCTTCCTGTAATTCATCTAGGTTTGCATTGGCAGCTCCGGTTCTCCATACGATCCCCCACCCATCGGGTCTAAGTACTTTTCCCAGTTCTAATAATTTATACCGTGCACCGCCCCTGATTTTATGAGATACTCTCACAGCCTCTTCCGGGATTAGGACTGCGAAATCCCCAGGAATCGTTATTTTCATTGAAACAATTGGTAATCCACTAACATTTTTCGGATTTTTTACCTCAACCAATATCGTGTCTCCTAATTTTAATTGCTGTTGGGTCGTTTCTTCTAAGGGCAACAGTCCATCCAAATTAGGGGATAACTTAACGATATAGCCTCCCGAAGGCGCTGGCCTGTATACTATCCCTTTATAAATTGCTCCCTTCTGAACTTTAGATTTATGCACCACAACATCTGGAAAGACTTCAAAGAAAATCTCATAGATCTTATCAGTAATCTCCGCTAAGCTCTCTATTATAACTCCATGTCTATTTGGCTTATCTATAATGTCTACTTGAGGGGATAAATAGCGTATCGTTGAGAGAGAGAACCTCTCAGCTACTACATCACTTGGTTGTATAATCTCAAAACCCTTATCTAAAAAAATTTTTGTAAGAGCTGTTGCATAGATTCCCCTAATTCTGACTCTAGGCTTATCGCTTTTATGCATGGGAATAGATAGAATGTTTGTTTGCACCTTTTGTCTCCTCCGTTTAACTTCTCTGAAAGCGGAAACTGATAGAGAAAAACAAGCCAAAACTATCCTTCAGCAAGAACCTTATCTAAATCCTTTAAATAAGCATCAATCTCGCTTGGCTTAAAGAATTTAATTCCCTCTTTAGTAACTACAGCAAGATCAATACCATCTCCAGTAGCAGTGTCTCTTCTAATGGCTGACCTAAGCGCCCTTAAGACTAGTCGTATAGCTTCTTCCTCAACCATGCTCTCTTTATAATATGCTTCTAGAACACCGAAAGCTATTGGAGACCCGCTTCCAGTCGCCATAAATTTGTCCTCTTGAACCGCTCCCGAATGGTCAAGGAAGAAAATATGAGGCCCAAAGGTATCCAGTCCAGCGATTATGAAATGTACTTGAAATGGCAGAAGACTTCTAAAGTAATTGTGAAGCAGGATTGCTGTGAGGTTAGCTACTTCCTTGACTAATGGCGGTCTTTCTCTCTCTATTGTTAATCTACGAACATGATTTTGAATCCATCTTACTAATATCTGCGCATCAGCCACAAGCCCTGATGTAGTAAATACGATTCTATCTGCTATAGCATATATCTTTTGTGCCTTCTTACTAGCTATAAATGTCCCCGCACTCGCTCTTTTATCCGCCGCGATGACAACCCCATCCCTAAAAATTACCCCTACTGTCGTCGTGCCTTTTAATCCTATCACAGCATCTCTCTTCCAAGTCATGCTAGTCACCCTTTATAGTAATGCTGGAAGTCTTTTTGAAATTATTAATTTATGGTATGCCATAAGATCAGCTCTGCTGCGTCCGGTCATGAACTTCCCAGGACCGGGTTTTCATCATAAAAGATAAGAAAATGTTATCAATTATTACCCTTATTAAAAGCTATTAAATAGTAGTTCTCTGTAAAAATCGGCATATTCCGAGATTAATAAAAATTAGAGTTTAAACAAAGAGGAAAATTGCCTATTAAGGCATTGCGCCGCGAGTATGATAGCATCCATTTAGATCATTCCTTCTTCCGATGTTTCTTCACTAGCTTCTTCCTCTCCTGCTTTACCTTTCCATTCCCCAGCTTTTTTCTTAGCTTCCTGAAGAAGCGGCAATATTTCAGGATCCTTTGCTGTTTTAATTACAAATTTTTCTCCCTTCTTTACATACCCAATTTCAATCTCTTCTGGTTTTATGTCAAGAGAAGTCGCTAAGAGAACTCCCGCTAATCCTAACATTATTGCCTCCTTAAGATCCACATCTAGTTTTCCGCCATTCTTTTCCACATAATCTCTAAAGAATTTCTCCGCCCTATCCTTATTAGCACCTATAGCACCTGCTATCCATCTCATTAAGGCGCCTCCGGGGTCTATATAGACCACTTTCGGCCCTACTATATCTACTCCCCCAAGAATTAAACCACAGCCAAAGGGTCTAGCTCCACCATATTGAGTATACTGATGCATCATCTCTGCTACTTCATACCCTAAAAGCTCAACGTCTATTGGTTCTCCATAGACATAACGATATACTTGAGCTCTTTCTCTAGCATAATTTATTAATGTGCGTCCATCCGCTGAGTAGCCAGAGAAAACAGCACCAATATGATCATCCACTTGGTACACTTTTTTATTAGGTAATACCAATATATCCATCTTCCTACGTCCTAATAACACTACAGCATCTCTCGCCACGAGTCCAATAGAGATCGTTCCTCTCTGCATAGCCTTTCTAGCATATTCAACTTGTATGATTCTACCATCTGGTGAGAATAGTATCGTTGATCGATCATATCCTGCGAATTGTTCAGGTCTCCACACTTTAAGAACCTCCATAGATATTTTTCTATCAGAGTCATTTATTCTTCCTCACTAAGGATAAAAATGAAAAATGAAACGGTATATAAAAAGCTCTATTGCTATTTTTGAAATAGTTTTTGCGTTTTACCGAGCGAGGGGGCCAAGAAGCATTCTCTTGAAGAATGGCGTCATTTCTTCTGCATACTTTGTGGCTATTTCTTCATATAACCCTTTAAGAATACTAACTGCTAGGAGAATTCCCGAGCCAGAAGCATATGCCCCAAGGACATCAGCAACCCCCGCCACAATACCTATAAGCAGCCCAGATAAAGTGGCCGCTGTCCGTATGTATGGATCCAAATACTCTGCCATCTTCGATTTTGTCCTTCGAACACCAGGAATACTTAGTCGAGAGGCTAATAGTTGCTCAGCGATCTGTTCAGCTCCTATTCCCGCAATCTCTACCCATGTTATGGAAAAGAAGTAACAGGATATTGTAAGAAGAATTACATAGCCAATAGCTTGATAAATGTGCTCTACAGACCATAATAAGCCACGAGGTGGAACCACGTAATAGGCAAGACCGCCTGTGGGAATGGGTCGTCCATTTTCAACTACCCAACTTCCCAAGAGAGATGCAAAAAAGTTGCCCTCGAATCTACCCCATATCAACTGTGAGAAAAACATGATATTCGCGAAGAGCGCGCCTGCGAGAATTACTGGAACGTTCGATGAATACATGAACTTAATGGGATATCGAAATCTGAATCTATATAAACTACTTTCCACTGGAATTTCTATTACCATGCTCTCTAAGTAGATAATTATTATCGCAATACCAATCGTAGTTAATAATCCAATTAAGTCTGGGGCATTATAGCGTAAAATAAGTTCTCTAAAGCTTCTATCCTTGTTTATTAAGACTTGAATAGTTGCGGGGATTATTCCATAGTAAAGGTCATCGTCCCCTATGCTTACTGAGAAGAGAGACCACGCTATCCTTCCAGCTACCCCCGCTACGATGAATAAGGAAATACCCGATCCGAAACCCCAGCCCTTCTGAATAAGCTCGTCAAGTAGGATGATAATTATCCCTGCGAAGAGCAATTGAGCGAACACGATTAATTCTTGTCCAAGGCTTAAAGTTCCATAAGCTCCTCCCGCGATGTAAGCTACGCTCTCGAAAATAGTCATTATGACTGCCATTGCCTTATTGGCCGCGTTAAATAGTTTCCTCTCTACGGGATCTGTTAAATCAACATTTATCATTTTGCTTCCAACAAGAATCTCCAAAATAAGTCCTCCAGTAACGATTGGCCCTATACCTAGTTCCGCTAAAGTTCCTCTAGTGCTTGCAAGAATAACTCGAAGAGTCCAGAAAATATCAACTCCAGCTTCTCTTTCTATTCCGTAAAGAGGTACTGTACTCATTATTATGTATATTACTACAACTATAATCGTCCAAAAGAATTTTCCTCTAAAGCCTGGATCCCGCTCTGGTTTTTTCACTGAGGGTACAATACGCGCTACAGGCGCTATAGCTCGTAGGAAGGTTGATGGCATTTAAAAACCCCCAATGCTTCATTCATTCAATATAACAATTTCCCCTCCAGCAGCCTTTATTTTCTCTTTAGCTCTCTCAGTAATTGTTATGCTTTTATCTATAATCAATTTTACTGGATGGCTTACTCGTCCTCCTCCAAGAATCTTCGTTATCCGCTTTTCCCGCAAATCAATTACAATTCTTCCGTCCTCTTTACTAGTACTAATTCTCCCAGAACTAGCAAGTTCTACCAATTTTCCAATATTGATTGCATGCATTATCCTAACTGGTCCATGATGAGTAAAGCCTCTTGAGCCATATTCATAACCTTCCTTTAGAAGACCAGGTCTTTTATGATCTTTAACTCCAGCCATACCTTTTCCGCCCCTTTGGCCCTTTCCTCGATGTCCTCCACTTACTTGACCATATCCAGAGTACCTCTTCCCTCTTAGCTTCTTTGTTTTCTTTTCCTTTCTTTTTAATCGAATTTTAGGCATTAGTAGCACCTGGGAATACTGTTAATTAAGAATTAATTCTGAAATTACGAGATTGGCATTAATCATTATTAGCTATTTCACACTCCCAAAGAGTATAAAAAGGTGATATACCATGCGAAAAAGGCGCTCACCATTATTAGCAGTAGACGCTGTTATTCTAAGCCCAGATTACTCTCGAATACTATTAATAAGACGCCTAAATGACCCCTTTAAGAATTATTATGCTCTTCCTGGAGGATTCGTTGAATGGGGAGAAACTACAGAGGAGGCCTGTTTAAGAGAAGCTCTCGAGGAAACATCACTTAACGTTGAGATATTAGACCTTGTTGGTGTTTTTTCAGATCCAAAGAGAGATCCTAGAGGCCATGTGGTCTCTGTAGCCTATTTATGCAGAGCTAAATCGTACAATGCTAAGGCTTCTAGTGATGCTAAAGAGGTAGCTTGGATAGAAATACATAAAATCCTTAAAGGTGATGTGAAATTAGCATTTGATCATCTTGAAATAATAAGAGAGGCGGTTAAAAAGTTAGAAGAAATTATGGGGGTGCGTCGAGATGATAAAGAAAGCTCAAACTCCAGTACCAATAGTGATAAGTCCGCTTCTTCAGAAGAGGAGAAGGGGTAAAGGTTTTTCATTAGGAGAATTGAGAGCAGTAGGGTTAGATAGTGAGACTGCAAGGAAAATTGGATTACCAATAGATAAGAGGAGAAAATCTGTCCATGAAGAAAATATAAAAGCGTTAAAAGATTTTTTGAATAAAGTGAGCAATCAAAAATAGTAGTTATTTTTTTATTATAGACTACTTCTGTATGTTAAGAAATCTGTATTAGAATTCCGCTCTCACTACTACGAGAGGAGAGGAAATATGGCAGAAAAGGAGGAAATAAAGAAGTACTTCCGAGAAGGCCTCA
>JAHKLG010000007.1 GCA_029856625.1 Candidatus Njordarchaeota archaeon
AAGGATGACTAGGCCACCAAGGAGTGTTAGAATGGTGACGTATCCTAAGTCAAAAGATGGTGAAAAACTATTAGAAGAAATAGAGTTATTACTAAGTAAGCTACCGAGTGAATAAGATTTGGGGTCTACTATGAATAAGGATTCCGCAAGAAGGAAAACAAGGGCTGATAAGCCTGAATGGGAAGGAGGATTACAGTATCACATAGAGCTAAAACCCGGAGATATCCCTCCTTATATACTTCTACCAGGGGATCCAGCTAGGATAGATATTATTTCAGCAGTATGGGATTCTGCGGAGGAAGTATCTTTTCATAGGCAGTATAGAACAATTAGAGGGAAATATAAAGGAGTAGATATCGCAGCAATGAGCACTGGAATAGGTGGTCCAGCAGTTGAAATAGCTATGATAGAGCTCATTAATATTGGTGTGCACACATTTATTAGGGTCGGAAGTACGGGGGTTATAAGAGCCGATATAAAACCGGGTGATTTAATAATCTCAACAGCGGCGGTTAGATTTGAGGGAGCCTCAAGAGCATATGCTCCTATTGAGTACCCAGCCGTAGCAAGCTTGGATGTTACATTAGCGCTCATCGAGGCAGCCGAATCTCTTGGCTATAGATATCATGTAGGCATAACTGCTAGTACTGATTCATTTTATGTTGGTCAAGAGAGACCAGTTGTGAATAATTATCTCTCTCCATGGAATAAGGGGCTCATACACCTTTTGCAACAGCTTAATGTTTTGAATTTTGAGATGGAGGCTGCTACAATATTTACTCTTGCTAATATCTTCGGGGTAAGAGCCGGAGCAGTATGCGCTGTTTTTGCTAACAGAGTCACCAATGAATTTGTTAAAGCAGGGGAGGAAGAGGCCGCGAGAGTGGCCTCAGAGGCAGTTAAAATTCTTAGGGAGTGGGATGAAGAACGAGAAAAAAAGGGGAAGGGAAGATATTGGTTACCCTTTATGAAGAGTTGAGGTGATATGTGTGGAAAATTTGAGAGAAATAATCTATAAACACGCATTAATTAATGCAGTGACTCATGACGGAAGAGCGAGCGCTGCTGCTGTTCTTAAGAAGCTTGTTATGGAAGTGAAGGGCTTTAAAGAGATCCTAAGAAACAAGGATGAGCGCGAAAGAGTGAGGGAAATCATACATGAAATAGTAAGTGAGGTAAACTCTATAAGTATTGAATTACAGAAAAAAATTCTTGCAGAAAAATATGGGATAACTTTGGAAATGATTAAGGAGGAAAAGGCTAAGAAGACACGTGAGGGTCTACCGCCCTTACCTGGAGCGGATAAAGTTAAAAAAGTGATTACGAGATTTGCTCCCGCTCCTTCTGGAGCACTTCACATAGGACAGATCGTGCGTGCTGCATTCATTTCATTCTTATATGCAAGAATGTATAATGGTAAGTTCATTTTAAGAATCGAGGATACAGATCCTAGGAGGATTAGAGCTGTATACTACGATTGGATAATTAACGATTTAAAGGAAGTGGGTATCGAGTGGGATGAGCTTGTATACGAAAGTGATCATTTTGAAATTTACTATGAGTTGACTGAGAAGCTATTTAAAAAAGGAAAAGCCTACGTATGTCTATGTTCTAGTGAAGAATTTAGGAAGTATAGGGAACAGAAAACCCCCTGTCCCCATAGAGATTCAATGGATGACCCGATTTATTGGGAGAAAATGTTGAGTGGTGAATTTAAGGAAGGAGAAGCAGTTGTGAGGCTAAAAACTGATATGTCTCATAAGAATCCCGCTGTCAGGGACCCACCCCTACTAAGAATTATAGAGAGCGTTCCTCATCCGAGAACTGGCTACAAATACCGGGTTTATCCCCTTTACAATTACGCATGCGCAATAGAGGATCATCTTTCTGGAGTTACGCATGTTATTAGAGGTAAAGAACACGAAACAAACGAAGCCGTGCAGAGAGAAATATACAAAGCTTTTGGGTGGTCACCGCCTATAACTATTCAGTATGGCATGATAAAGCTACCAGAAGCGAAAATCCATAAGAGACATATAAGGGCTGCACTGAGAGAAGGCAAAATAACCGGTTGGGATGATGTTACACTACCAACAGTAAGAGCCCTATTAAGAAGAGGAATACATCCAGAGGCTTTTAAAAGAATGGCTATAGAGCTTAGTGTTGCCAAAAGCGATGCTACTCTTAGTCTTGAGACGCTCTACTCAATAAATAGGCAAATTCTTTCCTCTATAGCAAAGAGGATATCTTTTGTTGATAATCCGTTCACAATGATCATTAGTGGCGTAATAAAAGATGTTGTGAAGATTAGTATGCCGTGGATACCAGAGAAGAAAGAAGCAGGGGCTCGCGAATATGTATTGAGGACAGAAGAGAAGAATGGTACTAGAATGCTGAGCGTATACATTGCCGAGCAAGATATCCCGTTAATTAAGCAAGTGCTTAGAGAGGACAGATTAATTAGGCTAAAAGAATTCGCCAATGTTAAGATTGAGAAAGTAGATGTTGAGAATAGATTAATTACAGCTGATTTTCATAGTTTTGAAGTAGTTCCAGGAATTCGGAAAATACATTGGGTTCCAGGAGGAGAATTAGCTATTCAAGCACGTGTTTTAATGCCGGATGGAAGCATAAAGGAGGGATTAGTTGAATTTTTAGCTCAGTCATTGGAGGATGGAGAATACGTACAATTAGAGAGATTCGGGTTTGGGAGAGTTGATAGTAACCAAGGGGAGCTGATAATTTTCACTTTTGCTCATCCATAATTGCTTTTGCATAAAATGTGCCTACAGGGCACAAATTATTACAAAGCAAACAGCCAATGCATTTTGAACTATCGATCGAAGGGCGGTAACCCTTCGAGTTCTTAACTACCTTAATCGCGTTAGTTGGGCATACCAATTCACATAATTTACATCCTAAGCACAAAAACCATCTAGAGATAGCTCTTATTGCATGTTTTAAGAGACGACGATCTTTTCTTATGATAAGCGTCTGATGTTTATTTTCAAATTCTTTCATGGTGTTCCACTACATAATCTCTATGCATAAAAAATTGTGTAGGGTTTATCTTCTATATTCCAAATGCCATGTTCGCCAATTCATCTATCTCATGAACTATCTGATCGAGTAATGTATATATGAACCCTATGGCGGTTCCTTTTCTACCATATAAGAGAAGGACACTATTGGATTTCGCTAATGGCTGTAGGAGAGCAATTCCTTTGTTGCCTACGATCAAGACTCTCTCTAACATGCCTAGATTGAGTCTTTCCTCTGATATCAATTTCTCGATCTGAGCAAAGCTATCTAGAATCGTTCCTCCTAAAGCTTCTTCCTCTTCCTCACCACCAGCAGGACCTATGTTTTCCCCAAATGCTTCCTCCTTTGGAACAAATAGTAATAATAGTCCTTCATTTGTATCTACCAGTAATGCTCCCAGCAGGTTTGGGTCACTATCAATTAGCATCCTAAGCGTATCCTCTAAACGTTTACGAGCTTTTGCAACATTCTCCATAGAGGCGGATGCCAAAGTATTCACCTCTTGCTAGATATCCAGAATTACTCTTACAAATTTTTCGCCATCTTTTTCCCCGATCTCCATCATGTGATATGACACAGCCTTAACCTCTAAATGGGATGAGTGTTTATCGGGATCGAATGGTTCACCATAAGCCTCGCCAGTAAGCACCCATTCCTCGTTTTCTTTTTTAATTTCCACCTTAAAATCAGAGAATACGATACCTTCAGCATCAAATAGGAACAACAATTCCTCTAGCCATTTCTTAAGAAGACCGCGTAAATCTTCATCTCGCACGGATACTTTTTTCGTAATCTTCTTCTCTACTCTCGAAATATCGGTCATAACGTTAAACATTGCTTTAGCAGCATTTGAGAAAGCCTCATTAAGATCTTTTCCATAAGCTTCAAAGGCTACGTCTGCAGTATGTTCTTCTAAATATCTAAAGGATTTTTCTCCCATTCAAAGATCTCCTCCATAAGAATTATTCTAAACCTTTTCTCCTTCTAATATCCCGAATTATAGCATCGCGAGCTTTCCCACTTACTTCTAAATAATCATAGAACTTCATCTGTAAATAAGCTCTTCCATGAGTGATCGACCGGATAGCGCTTGGAAGGCCAAGTGATGTTCTGACGGGGATTATTCCTCGGATTCTTACGAGATTTGCGCCTTTCGAGTCCATCCTATTTATCTTTCCGCCTCGGCGATTTATCTCCGCTGTGACTGTTCCAACAAATTCCTGAGCAGTAGTTACCTCAAATTCGTAATAGGGTTCGCATATAGTGGTTTCCACTGACGATAACGCTTTAGCTAAGCATGTCAGAACGGTATTTATATCAACATTCTTTTTTGCTTGTCTCTTCTGTAATACTTGTATTATTGCACCTATCACAGGTTCGCCGACTAGAGGGCCGCTTTTAATAGTATTTATAATAATGCTGCGCAAAGTTTCTGCGTCTTCTCCTGAAAAGCCTTTAATAATGATAATATTTCCGTTCTCGGCTTCTCCAATATATCCAGTCAATAAATCTTTTAATGCAATTCCTTCCTCTTTAGCTGGTTTTACCCCGACTAATAGTCCATTATCCTCTATTATTGTGCCAGAAACGAGTAATTCCTTATATCCGATTAGGGGTTCTGATGCATAGATTTCTACTTTCTGCGAGATTTCTTTAATGCATATTTCTAGATGAAGCTCTCCTATGCCTCCAAGCAGTATTTCTCCCGTTTCTTTATTCACTTCTACAGTCACATTAGGATCCTCTATTTCCAGCTTTCTCAATTCTTGGAGCAATTTTTCAAAATCTTGTGTTCTTTTCGGCTCCACCGCAACGTAAACTACTGGAACCGCAATATATTGGGGAGGTCTAAATCGACCTTGTATTAATTTATTAGAAAATGTCTGACCTGGACGGGCATCTATAAAAGCTCCAAATACTCCACCGATCGGCACTTCATTAACAACTTTGCTCTGACTGCCGAATAGTAAGTGGACATGATCCACCTTCTTTATTTTGCCATCATTTAAACAATAATACTGTCCTCTAGATACTTTGCCATAAAAAACTCGGCCAGTTGCGAATATTCTCCCCGATATCCATTGCGTCTTACTTATATAAAATATCGTTAAATCTTCTTCTTCCGAGAGACTTATTTCTCCACCTTCCCAGAGGTATCTTAATCTATACTTCTGGGCTATCAGGGGTGGAGGAACTTTATCATATACGATCTTAGCTATTAATCTACCGAGAGGTAAAAGTTCTGGTAGGTAATCTGGCTTAGATTTGTAAAGCTTAAGAAAATGATCAAATTTCAAACCCATCTTTAGCATCTGAGAAGCTGTGAAACCCCATCTTTTCAGAGCAGATCCGAAGAAAACCGTTTCTTTGTCTGGTGACACTTTCCAAGACTTTTTTTGATAATCCTGTCCATAAGCTTCAATTAGTTCATTAAAGCCTAAGATGATATCCATCAATCTATGTTGTATCTGAAAAGGACTCATTGAGAGCTCATCAATCAATCTATCAAGCTTATTAATGAATAGTATTGGACGAACGTGTTCCTCTAAAGCTAGTTTTAAGTAGGCCTCTGTTTGCGCCATAATTCCTTCTACAGCATCAACAACTATGATAACACCGTCCATTAATCTTAAGGCTCTGCTAACTTTTCCCGAGAAGTCTACGTGGCCAGGGGTATCTATTAAGTTTAGGATATATTCATTATTATCCTCTAAGGGCACTATAACAGTTATAGCAGCTGCTTTTATCGTTATTCCTCTTCTCTGTTCTTCATCCAAGAAATCCAAATAAAGCACTTGGCCTGCGAGATCTTTGGCTATAATTCCGCAGTAAGCTAAAATATTATCAACAGTTGTGGTTTTTCCGTGATCCACATGGCCTGCAAATCCAGCATTCCTGATTTTTCCTGGGTCTCTTAGTAACCACTGGAGCTTGTTTAGGTCGATTCTCAAAAAATTCACCTATAAGGTGAGCTTCTCCTGTAATAAGTGACTCTTAGTAATATTGTTGGTAAAATTTTTGTTCAAGGGGCGTTTTTTCATGCGAATACTTTTTAAAGAATGTTTTGGGAATCAGAATCCAGGGGATTCAATCATTCGATCATACCTGGCTGTATTCATCATCTTCCTTAAATTTCACACATGAAAATAATTTTAAGTTATTAATGGTTTACAGGAATTACGAGTTCTTTAAATTCATAATTATTAATCAGTCATCACTAAGGTCATCTTAAATATAAAAATATATAAAGGTAACGATGATGGGAAAAATAAGAAATGTAATCAATTATTTTCTAATATTCTTTTGCGTCTATATAGCTAGTTTATTCATCCTAGGGATAGTTTTTGTTTCATTATTAGCCATATCCTTGAATAAAGTTACCTCGGAGGATTCTTCCACATATTATAGGCATCTTTATTTAATTCTAATAGGAGCCGTAGCCTCGGTCTTAGCGTTTGCGACGATTATAGTTTCGAGATCTGTTATTTTTCTTTCCCCTGTTTCTCTAGCTATAAAGTCAGCCTCCTTCCCAAGGTTACTATACTTAGGTATCGTTCTTGTGTTCTCTAACATAATCATGTTCCCTATATTGACTAATTGGACACTTTCTTTTAGAAATAGACGGATAAAAAGCCTCATAATCCTTATTCTGGTAATGCTATCTATCAGCATTATCTTTATTCATGGTTCTTCTCGGACACATGAACTGGAGACTAATTTAATCGATGAGGCGCATTGGATAATAGATGCCGCATATGATCATTATGAATATATCACTCCAAGAAGCTTATGGATGTGGGGGGTATATGGGCATAAGATCTTTTCGCTACGACACAGCATTCTTCAATATGTTATCGCGGATATATATGCATTTTTTGTTGTAGGCGTTTTTAGTGAAAAGAATTATAGTGTGATAGTTGTTGGAACTGGAGTTTTTCTAGCGAATTATATCACAGAGACAGGAGTATATCTTGTCAAAAAAATTGATATCTCAATCCAATATGATGTGGACTACAATGTATCACCAGTGAAAAAATTTGTGGCTCGCTTTATATCTTTTCTCGGTGCGAGTATATCTAGAGCCGTTGCGGTATATCTCTTATTTAATACATCAAACATTAATAGTATCAAGATTTCCTGGAGAACTAATTGGATAATTAATTCTGTTACCCTATGTGATGGCCTAGAAGTCGGCTTTCTAAAGGATTACCCAGTGGTACAAATGGTAAATATGACGAGTCAATGGCGTCACGGTATTTATAGTGGTTCTCTCACTAGTTATTACTGCAACTATCGCAGACTTCAGATTTTTGGACTTTATACCCTAATGATATTTGATCCCCTAACATCCCTTCTATTTTACAAATATGAGCTCATGCTGGCCAGCGTGGCTTTGATCGCTCTTAGTTACACTCTAAAATGGCTCAGAGATGTGCGAGGTAGAAAAAGCACCGCAAGCATCTAAAAATACATTTTAACACTTAGCAGAAATTTCATTAGAAATATTTACAATTTTTTGAGTATTGTTTGAAGTTTTCTTTGGAATCTCTTACATTATCCTCAAGAAAGAAATTCATCTAACATTGACTAGCAATGACCATTATCTAAAGGAGAATTATTGAGTTCTCGGCATTAAGGAGATTGTAGGATTATGATTTTTAAGTTAGGAATTAACGAAGTCTGAGAAAAGAAGCAAAAGAATTGGTCATGAGAACTTTATAAGGAGATCTATTGAACCCTATTAAAGACTAGAAGAAAGTGAGATTACCAACAGCATTAATTATTAAATTCCTCCTGAAGAAGGAATCGTATTGTAAATTAACTCTCGTATAATGGGTTTTCATGATGTCTGAGGTCTCTTCAAACGAAGCGGTAGGTACTAAGGTTAGGAAAGGAAACCCCTTTAGGGGAATTTACATACCACCGACGCCAGACGATATTATTGGCCCAGCCCTTCGTAAAGCAAAGAGTATTTCTCCAAAAATAAGTGGGAAAAAAGACCCTATTCTTCAGAAAAAAGCTGTCGTAATAACTAGGATAAAAGTATTCAGTGAAGAACTCTCAAATCGATTAATAGAGATAGTAAAGCGTTGCCCATCTATTGAGAAGATGCATCCATTTTACTTAGCGGCTATGGAAATATGGCTTTCAAAGGATAGTTACAAGAAAGCACTCGCAAAGATTCACGGTGCCTCAAAAGTTATTCGTAAAATAACTAGAAATTGCATATTCAAAATAAAGAGCGTAAGAAAAGATGAATTAACACCAACAAGCGAAGTGCTTAAACAGATTGATAAGCTACGTCGAGAAGCTTATGGAAGGTTGTCTTCAGTAGTAAAGAGTCTAAAAAAGGAACTTAATATCTTAGCAGAGATCGTTAAGAAAATGAAGAGGGTTCCAGATTATGATCCAGCACTGCCAACAGTTGTTGTCGCGGGGCCACCCAACACTGGGAAAAGTTCATTTGTTAAGACAGTATCGAACGCTAAGGTAGAGATAGCTCCCTATCCTTTCACGACTAAAAACATTACATTTGGTCATTTAGAATACAAGTTTGGGGAAGCTGTTATCAGAAGAGTACAGATAGTAGACACACCTGGACTATTCGATAGACCATTAGAGGAGAGAAAAGAACCCGAATTACTAGCTTTAAATGCTATAAAACACTTAGCTGATATTGTCTTATTTTTGTTTGACGGTTCCCATGAAGCTGCCGTAAACGTTGACGAACAAATACGAATTTTCGAAACAGTTAAGAATTTCTTCGGAAGCGCAAAACCATTAATCATTGCGATAAATAAGATAGATATCGCGGATGAAAAAACAACAACAAGTATTACTGAGTATCTTAAAGCGAATGGAGAGGACGAACCGATTCTCATAAGTATAAAGGAGAAGATAAACATTGATGTGGTTTTGAGAAAGATATTAGACTTTCTTAATAGTTCTCAGAGAGCTTAATATGATATTACGCCTAGTTTTCAGCTCCTCTCTTCTCTTATTAATATATTCAGCATATTTCAGACCAAAGATCAACCATATCACTGTGGCTAATAATCCGAGAACTAAAGAACTAATGATGGCTTTCTTTAGAGAGCCCAAATATATGGCGAAGAAGCCAGTTATGGATATTCCGAGGCTTCTTCCGAATAGTCCGATCAAATTAACTAATGCGAGTCCACTTCCTCTTATCTCTGGTACATTAATATCAGCTAATGCTGCTTCGCGTAATGGTTGATCAAAGGATTCAGCAAAAATGCCAAGAGCACCTATAAGCAAGGCTATCTGAAGTTGCCTCTTGGTTTTAATGGAATAGATTGTGACTGCTAATCCTCTAATTAGATCACTCTCGTAGATCTCGAGAGGAGGGAGTAAAATTAAGAAGAGGGAGGTTGATAATATAAAAATTGAAACCATTATTGCTGCGAATATGCATTTCATGAATGGTCTCTTAGCTCCTAACATGTCCACTAGCGGAGCGAGCATTGGTTGGAAAATTCTCCCTGAACTTATTAGAGCGAGAAGGATGGAAGCTATTAAAATGCTTGAAAAGCTCCCCTTACTAATAGCATAAAGGGACCAAACAGCGAATGCGCTCCAGCTAATGCTTTGAAAGAGTATTTCTAGGACTAATAATTGATTACCTCTGTTCATAAGGAAACGCTTGTAAAGTTTCAAATTTGGTTTAAAAGGATATTTAAAGCCTAGTAATAATATATCCTTCAATTCATCTTCACTTTCTCCTCTAATGGGCTCTTTTAGAATTAGAGTTAAAAGAAATGCTAGGAAAACAAGAATAGCAACTATGGAAAAAGATAAGCGCCAATTGGAAGTTCCTGTGAATAATCCTATAGCGTAGCCAGCCCCAGAACCCAAGCTTCCTATGAGAGCGATTATGCTAAAGATCGTTGCTCTTCTGTCTAAACCGTACACATCAGATAAAATACTATAAACAATGGGATAGCTTCCACCGGCGAAAAAAGCTATAATGATCTGGTATGCAAGAAATTCTCCAAACTCCTTAACTAAACTCGTCAGAAGTGCCGAAATTAGTGTGGCTAAAAGTATCCCTAAGAGCAGTTTCTTACGTTGCTCCACCTTATCATTTATCAAGCCCCAAAAGAGCATAGAAACTCCAGTCACAAAAAGATAAGTAGCTGAGGCTAGACCCACGTATGCTTCACTAACGTTAAATTCTATTCCTATAACCGAAAAACTAGGCACAATAAGATAGTTAAATACGCTTAGAGAAAAGATGATGTAAGCGCATATAAGGGCAATATGGTTACTTCTGTAGCCATTATACACTTTTATCCCTACTACTAATACCCTAGCATATAATTTTATCAATTGCAATGATTTTTGTTCACAAAAATTTCCTAGGTGGTGGAAAAACCCAACTTCTCGAATTGATTATTGCGTCTCTTTTAGCTACATTGAGAATCCAGTTCTTCACTATTTTTTCTGGTATTAAATAATTCCACCTACGCACGTCTTTCACTTTTGCGTGCCATAATATTAAGCCTCCAGCTGGAGCTGGAGAGATTCCCCACGGCAGTTTACGACCTAAAAGGGCACTAATAAATTCTTCTCGTGTTAATCTTTTTAGCCCAAACGCTTTTAGTAATGTCACAACGCGCCTAACTTGTTCCCACAAGAAATATTTGCCTTTGAAGAAAAAGTATTGAAAATCATTGGAGATTTTGAGTTGCACTTTTATCCTCATGCGTGTTTTTTCTAACAAACTACTGCTTCTCTTTGCGAGGGATGAAAAATCATGCTCTCTAGAATTGATAAAATCTACAGCCCATAGAATCCTATCATAATTTTCTCCGAAATCTGGTGCGATGTAGAGATACGTCTTTAATTTAGATTTTTTCCTGGGGTGAAAATCTCTGCTTACTCGAGAGATAGCATATACGCGAATGCATTCTGGCAACTCGGCGTTTAATTTGTGAGCCGATTTGGCACTAAACTTGCCTTCAAACGAAATTATCTGGTAAACTGCATGGACTCCAGAATCCGTTCTTGACATGTATTTGATCTTATCTATATTAATTCCAAGAGATCGTAGTGCTCTGACTATTTCTCCTTCAATCGTCGGTACATTCGGTTGCTTTGCAAAGCCATGGAATTTTGACCCATTATATGCTATAAGCAAAGCCATAGGCATGGTTCATCCTTTTTTAGCAAATTATATAGCTAAATGGAGTATAGGAAAATGAAGTAATCCTAGGATTTCCTTATACAGTAATTCTCCAGATTGTGCCCTCTCTTGTATCCTCTAAAATTATTCCTAGCTCCCGTAATTCTTCCCGAATTTTATCCGCGAGGTCATAAATTTTTCTCTTCCTTAATTCTGAGCGGACATTTACTATGAGTTCAAGAAGATCCTTAGCTAAGCCCTTCATCTCAAGCTTTTCACTAGTAGCAAATTTAGATACGTCTTTTCCCCTCTTCTTTTTCTCCTCTATTCTTTGTTCTCGATTCTGCTCTAGTATTCCGAGGATACCCCCTAACTCTCTAAGAAGAGTAATGTAAGCGGCTATTTGAGACTTACTTAGTTTCTTTAACTTTTTGGAAAGTTCTTCGGCTATCTTATGAAGAATAGCTAAAGCTTTGGGAGTGTTTAGATCATTAGATAATGCTTCTAAAAATTCCCTCTTATAATTTTCTAGTGTTCTTTTTTCTTCTCCTAATTCTCCCTCTGGAGCTTTTCCGAGGTATTCTTTAGCTTTAAATATTGTTATATAAAGCGAGTCGAGAGCTTTTTCCGCGTTTTTAAGCTGTTCCAAAGAGAAATCTATAGGTTTTCTATAATGAGTTTGAATTGCCCAATACCGAATAGTCTCAGCGTCGAATTCTTTAAGCACATCCTTCACAGCAACGATGTTTCCAAGAGATTTGGACATTTTTTCTTTTTTCACAGTAACTAAGCCTACATGGAACCAATATCTAGCGAAAATTTTTCCTGTAGCTGCTTCTGATTGGGCTATTTCATTCTCATGGTGCGGGAAGATAAGATCCATTCCACCTCCATGGATATCTATTGTTTCACCCAAATATTTCATGGCCATTGCCGAGCATTCTATGTGCCAACCTGGTCGTCCCCGCCCCCACGGAGAGGGCCAATTAGGTTCTCCCGGCTTAGCGGCTTTCCACAATGCGAAATCTGCTGGATTTCTTTTATGAGGTGAAGGTTCTATCCTTGCACCAGCTATTAATTGCTCAAGTTTCTGACCAGATAATTTTCCGTATTCTTTGAATTTTGATACATTGAAATATACGTCGCCGTTATCTGCTACATACGCGTATCCTCTCGCTAATAATTTTTTTATTAATTCAATTATTTCTGGAATATGCCCAGTCGCTCGTGGTTCCACATTTGGCGGGATCAACTTAAGTTCCCTGGATACTTCATAGAATTCTCTAGCATATTTTTCGGCTACTTCAAAGGGAGTTATTCCAAGTTTTTTGGCTTTTGCGATTATTTTATCATCAATGTCAGTAATGTTTCTCACATAAAATACTTGATAACCTAGGTATTTGAGGAACCTGATGAATACATCAAATGAAATATATGCTCTTGCGTGACCTATATGAGGAGAATCCTGGACAGTTGGACCGCAGAAATAGGCCTTAACTTTCATATTATCAAGAGGTTTAAATTCTTCAACTTGTTTCGTTAAAGTGTTATATATCCTTATTTTTAACATTCCAAAGTACTTCACCCCCAATCTCTGGGAAAGGGTTATCTTAGAATTATATCTCTTTCGACTATGCAGAAACTCTATTTAACTATAGTGATCCTAATGAGTACACACCAGAAAGATCCATGGACGAGATTCTTAGAGAAATACAATAAGTTAAGAAAAGAGGGAAGACAATTATCAAAGACATATTTCAGCCAGCTTATTGTTAGAGCAATTAGATCTGCATACAAAAGTAATCATAGACGATTATTCGTATTAGCTGGTACAGATTATCTAAAATGCGTTAAAAAAGCAGCGGAAATAATTGAGAAGATGATCAAGATTAGAGATCTCGAGAATATTAATATTTTATACGTAGGATACGAACCCAAGGAATTGCCAGAAAAAATGCATGCTGATTCTTTGGAAAAGGATTTAAAGAAGTTGCCAGTGAGATTTGAGAGAATTCCTTTCGCTTTAAGCACAATTGCTATGGGGAGAACCTATGATATCGTTGTCATTGATTTTACTCGGGATGTACCACCCAACGACATTGGGCGGTTAGTTGAAACCGTTAGGGGAGGGGGCCTCATTATATTTATTGTCCCACCTATACACAAATGGGCGGAATTAAAAACAGCATTCCATAGATATATCACTACCATTCCATGGAAGCTTGAGGATGTTCCAGGACGATTCATAAAGAGAATAATAAAGAAACTTTTTGAGCATGATGGAATCTACGTGATCGATCTTGACGAGAATATTGTGATTAAAAGCTCAAAGGAATCCGAAAAATTGAAGGCGCCTGAGAGGAAGAAGTTTGAAATTCCAAAGGATATAAGGTTACCAAAAATAATATACAGAATGGCACTGACACAAGATCAAATCAATGCGCTAAAAGCATTAGAGTTTCTACTAAACAGACCAAAAGAAGGTATTACCCGAACAGTTATACTCACGGCTGATCGCGGTAGGGGAAAAAGCGCAGCTGTTGGTCTATTCCTTGGTTCTCTAGCAAAAATTTATGCAGGAAGAGGGGCTTTTGGTAGATTTGTAATAATCGTCACAGCCCCCACTGAGTATAATGTCTATACTCTCTTTGAGTTTGCGGAAAAAGCACTAAAAGCCTTGGGTGAAAATCCTAAAGTTTATAGAAAACCCCTAGAGATAAGAGGGAGAGGGTACGTCATAGCTTATGTTCCCCCAGCCGATGCACCAAAGATTGCAAGAAGAGAAAAAGCTGAGATTATTGCTGTAGATGAAGCTGCGGGAATACCCGTACCCATCCTAATGAAGTTATTAAGATCCGCTCCCAGAGTAGTTTACTCATCAACGATTCACGGTTATGAAGGCGCTGGTAGAGGCTTCTCCGTAAGGTTTCTCAAAAATATTAAGGAGAGAGAAGATATTGAGTTCATTCATACAGAATTGGAAGAACCGATAAGATATGCACCCAACGATCCGATTGAGAGGTGGTTATTCGATACATTACTCTTGGACGCAGAGCCAGTTAAATTGAATGAAGAAGACATACAAGATGTGGAATCATTAAACGTTAAGCTAGAAAAAGCGGATCTTGATGAATGGTTATTAGGAAGTAAAGAAGATCTTCTTAGACAGTTCATAGGAATATATGTCTTTGCACACTATAGGAATGAGCCTAAAGACCTCGCCATAATGGCGGACGCCCCACATTATGAGGCATACGCATTAAGAACAACTTCTGGTAAAATTGTAACAGCCCTATTAGTTGCTAAAGAAGGAGGCTTGCCAAAATCTGTGATTATGGAAGTATATAAAGATAAGTCAGCAGAGCCCTCTGGTCATCTGATCCCAATCGCAATCGAGAAGCATTTCCGCTCAATAACATTTCCACAATTGATGGGATATCGAATAGTCAGAATAGCTACACACCCAGATATAATGAGGCGAGGGCTTGGAAGTAAAGCATTAGAATGGTTAGCAAAGATAGCTATAGAAAAGGGTATGGCTTGGATAGGAGCGGGATTTGGAGCTAGTGAAGAACTTCTCAGGTTCTGGCTGAAGAATAGATTCGTACCAATACACGTATCACCGATGAGGCATAGGGTTTCTGGCGAATATACAACAATAGTGATAAAGCCTCTAAGGAAGGATTTAGAGTCTCTAATTAGAGAATATTATAGAGAGTTCAGAATAAGATTCGTTGAATGGTTAAGGTACGTCCACTATGACATGGAACCTAGATTAGCGAGATTATTGCTCAAAGGAGGATATATCTGGGAACGCGTCGAAAAACCTTTCCATTACGAGCCAAGATTAACAGAGATTCAAAAGAAAAGAATAGTTGCATACCATTTGGGAATACTAAGCTATGAATTAGTATCAGACGCTATCCAGGAACTTGTTAAAGCATACTTCATTGATGAAGATCCATCTAAACCAGATCTAGATGAAACAAGTGAGTTATTATTAATCTGTAGAGTTCTACAAGCTCGTACATGGTCACAGACATTCGATCTATTAGAATTAGATATTTCAAAGAAGAAGGCTACTAAATTATTTGGAGCGGCTATCAACACCCTTTACAAGTACTTCGTAAAAGCACGTGAAAGAGCAGAGGAGGCTGAAAAACTAGGGGTGAAAGAAATAGAAATCACTGAAGAGTGGCGAGAGGGGAAGGTAACAGAAATAGAGGAGGATTATGAGAGAGCAGTATAATACAGTTGGAGCGGGGGGCGGGACTCGAACCCGCGTCCACGGATCTGCAGTCCGCCGCCTTACCCCTCGGCAACCCCCGCAGGAGTAAACTCTTTCTTCATAAAAAAATTCTCTCGAATGACTTCCTTATAAAATTTTACTCTACTTTTCTAAAGCCTCAGAGAGGGGGCGTTACATCATCTTTCAGATCCGGTTATTTTCATCATTATAGTGAGATTTATATCAAAGAGGAAGTCTAGCGAATTATACTATACAAAACTTTCTATCTCGTAGCATTTTTGAGATAAATCATTATGAAAGTATGGAAGATATTGATCGTAAAACCATAAATTTAAAAATCTCACAAGAAGGGGAGAATTAGTATTATTGAGAATGATTCCTAGTTTGAGTGGGGCAAGGGGCGGAAAGGCGGGCTGAAGCTGCGGGGTAGGGTAGCCTGGTCTAGCCCGCCGGGATCATAACCCGGAGGTCGGTGGTTCAATAGCGGGTAGTTATCTACCCGCTAAACCAGAATCCACCCCCCGCAACCACTGGGGCCCCGCCGCCACCGCCCCTTGCCCCCGTTTTCTCTTTCTTATGATGGTTTGTGACGAGATAGGTATGTGCAAGGATTTAAATTAGTGGTTGTGTTTTCTATTTTCTCACTGGAGACATAGTGGAAGAAGACAGTGGTTGATTTTTATGTCTGCTGAGAGCAGCGGAACGAAGCTTCCGTTAATAAAGATTGCTCTTTATGGTCCAGCTAGAAGCGGTAAGACGGCTTTTAAAAATACATTTCTAGGAAAAAGATCCTTAGGAGATTATATACCTACAGAAAAAGTGGAAGTAGTCGAGGTAGTTCGGACATTTTTTAGAATAAGGAGTGGTAGGAAAATTCCAGTGGAGACTTACAGGCTTGCGATAGCGGATCTTCCTAGTAAGGAAGAGTTGCTCAGCGAAAGATTGGCCAATTTATCTAGGTGTGTAGGGCTTCTTCTTTTTTACGATGTGACGGATCCTGTATCTCCGCAAATCCTGATGAAGATGGTTGAGGATGAGATTATTAGTGGGGGCTATCTTCAAAACATGATTGCTCTCTCAATTATTGGTACAAAAAAAGATCTTGGAATAAACAAGGATGCTATAATGATTGGTCAAGAGCTTGCCGATAAACTTTCGAAAGAGATAAAATCGATTTGGAATTATGATGTGCCTCATCTGATAGTAAGTGCGCTAAATGTAGAGGAAGTAAAAATCGTAATCGAAGTTATGGAACACATATTAATGACATTGAGTATTCCGAAGGATCTCGTCAATAAGTTGTCTGCCACAGCAGTTCTTGAAGGAGCTGTATTCCCTTCAGTAGAACCGGTTAAGGAAGAGGAGATTTTAATAAAGCCAGAGTTAAAAAGACCAGAAGCACTAGCAGAAGAGGCTATGGAAATTGCCAAACGTGAGAAGGTTATTGAGGAGAAATATAAGTTAATACCGGCAACAAAACCTTGGGATCTACTTAAGAACTTAGCGAGTAAATATCCAGAGATAGAGAAAATTCTGCTGCTCGTAACTACATCACGGGGAGAGATTTATACTGCCTTCTACCCTGGAGAACCGACCTTAGAGAACATCCCGATAGATTTGGTAGACATGATTATAGCGTTTGGCAAAAGTCTAAAGGACGTATTGATAAAGGAGGAAATGGGTGATTTGAGCTATGCTATTCTTCATGGAACTAAGAAGTCGGTATTGTACACAAGACTGAAGGGGGGTAAAGGCATAATAGTCATTAAGACGAAAGGTAAACCATCAGAAGAACTTATACGCTTTTTCACAGAATGAGTAAGGTATGCTGATATGATAACTCATAAAGATGTTATTTCAAGAATTAAATCCGCAATAATAGATAAGGATGTT
This sequence comes from Candidatus Njordarchaeota archaeon, assembly GCA_029856625.1. Lineage (GTDB taxonomy): Archaea > Asgardarchaeota > Njordarchaeia > Njordarchaeales > Njordarchaeaceae > Njordarchaeum. The sequence continues at coordinate 17,331 of JAHKLG010000007.1, forward strand.
AATGAAAGAGTAGCTGGTATTAAAGCGTATACTTGTCTTCTCAACTATTACAAACCATTTGAAATAGCTACGTCAAGAACTGAGCGTGAATATGTCTTATTAATTAGGTTAAGAGTAGGGGATATAGAAGGATTTGGTGAAATAGCTACGTCTAGAATGATAGATATTGAGAAGCTGGTAAAGGAGATAAGGGATATTGATGAAAAGCTTCGTAATAAACCCATCACTGAGGCTATTGAGCATGTATTCTACTCTCTAAGAGATCATGCATTAAAGTTAGCTTTCACCACCGCCATTCTTGATGCGGCAGCTCGTCTTCTTAACGTAAATTTTGGAGAACTTTTTTCTAAAGTAGAGCGTAAGGAGATCTTAACTGATATAACCATTGGGATAGAGAGTTTAGAGGAGACAATGCGTGACTTAGAAAAAGCACTGGAAAACGGCTTTAAAGCTATTAAATTAAAAGTGGGTAAAGGCGGAATTGAGAAAGATTTCGAAAGAATAAGGGCTGTGGCTGAGAGATTACCCGAAGACACGGCCTTACGGATAGATGCTAACCAGGGATGGACATATAAGGAAGCTCTGGAGATAATACCTCGGATAGAAAAATTGAATGCCAAAATAGAGTTTATTGAACAACCATTACATCGTGATTTAATTGACGAGATTAACAAGCTTAGAACGATTACGGAAATACCAATAATAGTTGATGAGAGTTTTAGAAAAAGTGGGGATCTAAATAAAGTTCTTGGTAAAGTAGATGGAATTAATTTAAAGATTGTTAAAGCGGGCGATCCGGTAGACGTATTTGTAGCTGGCAAAAACGCTAAAGAGAAAGAATTACTTGTGATGATGGGTTGTGCAGGTGAAACTAATATAGGGATTACGGTTGATGCTTTTCTAGCCTCGATTATTCCAGTTGATTTTGCGGATTTGGATTCAGATCTAATGAAAGAGGATATACTCAAAACACGAGTTACTGAGCTTAAGGATAGCAAGAGAATCTTACCAACTGGCAAAGGATTAAGTGTGACGGAGAATAATTTGTTAATAGAAAAGCTAAAACTAATTTATCAGAGTTAGCATTTTTGGTGAATAATAATGAGCCAAAAAGTAACTTCCTCTGAATTTTTTCAGGTAATTGAGGAAGAAAAAATAGAGGCGGGTAAATATAAGCATCTAATAGTAGCGATACCAGAGGTCGGTCTTGTAGGTATTTTAGCTATCAAACAGTTAATCAAGAACTTAAACATGCGGAGAATCGGATTCGTTATTTCTGAACCAACATCAGTAATAATTAGATATGAAAATAAACAGCCAGAGCCTACGATTAGATTATTTGCAGATGAAGATACTTTAGTCCTAATTTTTGAAGCCCCAATGAGTGTAGTTCTAGCAATTCCTCTCGCGAAACTTATAATAAAGCTAGTTGATGAAAAACAAATAGAGCTACCAATAATGCTTGCATCAGCGCCCAGCGCAACACGAATGCAGAAAGCAGATGAGGAAATTCTGATTCTTGCAGCACCAGTTGGTGAAAAAGCTTATGAGGTTGTGAGGAGAGTGGGGATAGAAACTATTAATAATGGTACATTAAGTGGACCATACGCCTATGTCTTAAATGATCGACTAATTAAAAAGAGGAATGCTTTGGTTTTGCTTTCAGAAACTTATCAAATGCCACTAACAGCAGATCCGGGGAGTGCTGCTAAGCTACTTAAAGTGGTAGCGAAGATCATTGGTAAGGAGGACAAAGTAAACATTAAGGAGCTCTTAGAGCGAGCGGAGGAATTAAGACTTGAGATGCAAAAGTTAGAACGTACTATGAAAGCTTCTCTTCCAAAAGAAATTAGTGAATTATATACATGAGGGGGAGAAGACATGGATGAGGAGTTCTTCTTTTACTACTATTACTATGAAGAAGTTCGTCCGCCTAAGAGGAAAGAACGCAGGGAGCACGTATCGCATTGCTTAGAATCTGATGATTTTATTTCGGTATCTCATGGAATAATTCGTCCTAGAATCATAGAGGAAGAGAGGCCTGGCGAGAGCATATATTATGTAGAGTTGCTAGGTGTTAGTGATCGTAGGAATATTAAGGTTGAATTAGAAGGGGATAAGTTAAGAATTAGAGCATTATTAGATAAGACTTTGGAGTATCCAGTACTGACTGGTAAAACAGTTTGTAAAGAGTATCGGGCAGAAATAAAACTCTCGGTAACACCTGATCCCGAGGATATAAGCGTAAAATTCGACAAGAATCGAAACTTTCTAATTATAAGGATCCGAAAGAAGAGAAAACCAATAGAGATAGAGATTAGCGACTAAATTAGCTCTTTCATTTTTTCTCTAACCATTTGTTTTCCCAACGTTAATGCTTTTTTCTGAAGATCCTTATTCATTCCCAGAGCTCTTATTCTCTCCTCTTCGACTTTTTCACTCCATAATTTTTCTGGAATAATAGCGCTTCGTTGATGTCTATCTTCCACAACTAGCGTTAGCTTACCAGAAGGCTTCTTCCTTTCATTTTCTAATATTGCTCTTAACTTTTCTAAGATTTTTCTCTTCTCAGGATTTTTCTCCTCCTTAAGCATTAGGTTTATATACTCTATTGATTCAAGCAACACTCCCTCAACCGTTGTTATCTCCCCACCAGTCTCTTGGCTAATTGTCATCTCTATGGATAATTCTGGAATCATTACTATAGCCCCCGAAGATAATACGACTAGATCCCCTAATCTCTCTTTAGAAATTTTTATCTCATGTCTCTCGGGCAACTCACCCTTTTCATGAACTGCAAGAATGTCAGAAATCCTTAAACTACAATTTGTGCATCGAATTGTCATAAGAAATATTTCCCCGAAATAAGGTATTTTTGATACCCTATAATGCATTATCAATTCGCCTTGCTTGCACACGGGGCAGGACATATTCAGCTTTGATTCGATAAATGCCCTTGAATCCTCCACTATGATCACCGGTGTTAACATTGAGGAAAACTGATGATTTAACAATAGTTAAAAAAATGATTGCTTCGAGACTGGGATGGACAATTGATCGGTTAGAGGAGGAGATAGAAAAAATAAGAGAGGGGGCAACAGAGTTAATAACCGAGAGAGCTGCTCTCTTAATTCTTCTTGATAAGTATGGAGTGTCTGATCCAGAAATAATTGAACGATTAACTAGCGAATATGCTGTCATCAAAATTGATGATCTAGCTCCAAGGATGCGAAGAATCACGGTATTTGGAAGAATTATGCGGATAATCTTAAGAAAAGATTATGAAAAGATGGGTTTCATTATAGCAGATGGGAGTGGAAGAGCAGTTGTTTACCTCCAAGGCAGAGTAGCTAAAATATTCTCCCAACTAGGGCTAGAGGAAGGAGACATCATACTTATCCGGAGAATAAATGTCGGTTCGGGAAGAATCGATGAAATGCCTGTATTATATGGAGATGACGAAACAGAAATAACCTACATAGATGAAACCGATCTCTCATATTATCCAGCAGGTATAGTACCGTCTCTCCCTCGTCCGTTAGAAATATCGGAAGTTAAAAAGATCATTGGTGAGGAAGAAGTTCAAGAGATAGATTTAAGGGGAGTTTTCGATAGAATTCTAGAGACAAGGGAAATTATCAGAAAGGGCAAGAGGATAAAGTTTGTAAACGCTGTCTTGATCGATGAGAAGGATTCCTCACAAAGGATAAACATCTTGTTCTGGAGAGATCGCGCGGAGGACTTGCTGAGGGGAAATATTCTTCCAGGAGATATAATAATCGTCAGAGGTGTGAGAAAGAGGAAAAGAGAAATAAGAGGAGAGGAAACAATAGAACTAAGAGCTGGGAATCTTTCCTCATTAACAGTCATTGGATCAAAAAAGATAAAAGTGAAAGAAGCAGAAAATGCACTGAACGATAAAGCAGTATTCTACGTTATTGCCCTTGATAACCCAATTGTGAGGAAATACAAACGAGACGGAGAGACTAGAAGGTTCTTAATTCTAAGCGTAGCTGATGATACTGGTAAAGCCAGATTAATAGTTTGGGATGAGAAGAAGATTGATGACTTGGCAGGAATTAAGAAGGGAGATAAACTTAGGATATACGGTGTGATTAAAGCGAGTAGATCAGAAAGGTTCGCAATAGAAATTCATGTCTCTAAATACGAGCATGTGCTAATTAATCCAAGGAAATTCCCCCCAATACAAGTAAAGATTGAGGAAAGAGAGGAGGTTTTGAGAAGACCCTTACTGAAGGAATATAGTGATCTCCAGAAAGACCAAGAATACGACATAATTGGCTACTTAAGGGAAGTAGGGGAATTCACGAGAAGAGACGGAAGCAAACTACACTATATAAAAATGGCTGATGAGAAACAACGAGAAGCCATAATCTTTATATGGAACGAGGAATTATTTTCACGACTCAAAGAGATTAAACCGAATACAATTGTTTTGCTTAAAGGAGTAAAGACCCCCAAAGAGCTTAGTAAAGAAAGAATAGTTTTCTTCGCGGGAGATAAAACATCCTTGGAAATTCTAGACTACCCCTATGATGCCAAATTATTAAGATTCGCAAAAGCGGGAGAAGAAAGCATGAAGATAATTGGAACTATAACGGAAATAGCATTTGTGGGCACAAAGAAATTCTGCCCAGAATGTCATTCATTTATAATAGAGGAGTCAGAGGGAAAAGCGATATGCGAACAAGGGCACATCACTAAACCAGAAAAGGAATTAGCAATAATATTCTATTTGGATGACGACTATAAAAGGGCAGAAGTCGTAATACGTGGAGAAGATGCAAGTAAGTTACTACATGAAGTTGGATTAGGAGAGCAGAGATTAGAAGAAGAAAAAGTGATCAAAGAGTTACGAGCAAGACTAGAAGGAAAAGAAGTAATAGTGAGGGGAGATATAAAAGATTCCCCATCCACACAATCTGATTTCAGAATTTATGCAAGAGAAATTATCGAACCAAGCTATGCTACATTGTTAAAAATACTAGAGAAAAATATCGGCATGGTTTAGGAATAAATAACTCTCCATCTTAAAGTAGTTACCCTACCTCACATTTAACTGCTTCATTGCCAAGAACACAGGTGCTCCTCTTAATGCTTTAGATGATTTGTGCCTCGTTAGTGGTAATTGCATTCATCACTTAAGACAAAATCATATATTTCTTGCTAAAAATCTATCTAGATTCTATATCGCCATTGAGCCAAATAATCTTTTGATCCCTCTCTATAGTACTCTTTACCTCACATTCAGCGGATCTTAAAATTCCTTAGACATTTATTAATACTAAAGTAAATAAGGATTACAATTCATTTTGATGCTTTAATTAAAATTAAAAAGAAATAGTGAAGGCATGCTAAAAACTTAATGATAGAGGGGAAAAAACATCTTATACTGTCCTTAAAATAGCATCAGGTCCTACTTCACGCCACTCCTTTTGGGTAACAACAATTTTCTTAAAGGCTGGTAATGATGCAAGAATAGCACCG
>JAHKLG010000070.1 GCA_029856625.1 Candidatus Njordarchaeota archaeon
CTATAATTAGGGGAGGCTGCCTGAGTACGCCCTTCCCCATTATTGTCGGGTCACCTCCTCTAGGTCATCGCCCCCCCTTAAAAAGGAGAAGTAAACGATAATATAAAAAAAGATTATGAATTTGTTTAGCCTTCTCGTAGGCTCTCTTTAATTGGATATTTCCTCTCAGCTAATTCTAAATGTCTATTAAGGATTAATCTGATCCCCTCTCTTATCAACTCGGATCTATTTGGATAAACCCCTCTAGCTACCAACATATCCATTTTTGCTAACATCTCCCTTGGAACTTTCACTGTTATAGTGATCAATCAGACACCCATAACTATTACTTTCGTATAACATCCCTTGCCTGTATCCCTTTAATAGGCGTTATAATACCTCTGTATCATTTTCATTTCCTCTTAGTGCTCAGCAAAAAAGCGTCTATCGAGGATTGCTTTGGTGGAGGAAGCTTTAGAGCCCTCCGAATTTTCAATGGAAGAGAAGAGAATTCGTCTTTACTCAGCGTGAGAATAACTTCTCCAGCTGAATTTTCTCTATGAATATAAACCTTCTCCTCCTTCCTTACAATGTAAAATTTTCCATAATTCTCTACCCTAACCATGACCCATGGCTCGAATGTGCCCTCTGAAATTACCACAGCTTTGAAGAGAGCTCGGATGAACTCTCTTTTATTAATATCCATTTTCTAACCCTCACTCAGTCGAGAGATAGTTCATCATGAAGTTCAGCGAACCGTGAGATCATCATCATTTGAGAAAATAAAATAGCCGATATAACTTAAAATTTGTATAATGGAAAATACCAACCACTCTTGATTCCGCCTGTTGTTAAGGGAGAATGGGTGATAAGAATGAAATTTGCTAAATGTGATCCAAAGACGAAAAAGCCCTCGACTGGCAAGAAAATTGCTATCATTGGGGCTGGTCCTGGAGGATTGACTGTCGCTGGGGAACTTATCTGTAAAGGTCATGATGTAGATGTATATGAAGCCTTGCCCGAGCCTGGTGGATTGTTAGTCTTTGGTATTCCCGATTTTAGAATGCCCAAGGATGAAATTATGAGAGGTATTGAAGAACTAAAAAACTTAGGTGTCCGTTTCTTCTGCAATACTAAAGTGAGCAAGGATATTGATTTGGGGGAATTACTGGAAAAATATGACGCCGTCATAATAGCTACGGGAGCTTGGAGAGAAAGGGAAATTGATATACCAGGGAGAGAACTTAAGGGTGTCTATACCGTGCTAGAGCTACTTAGTAAGTTAGCCTTATCTAACAGAGGCTTTATAGACAAGAAAGATGTTCCAGAAATAGGTAAGAGAGTTGTTATTATTGGGGGAGGAAATAGCGCTCTAGACGCCGCTAGAACCATTAAAAGAATGGGTGCGAATGTAACAATAATCTACCGGAGGACAAAGGAATACATGCCAGCGTTTAAATCTGAAGTCAATGCTGCGGAGAAGGAGGGAATTAATTTCATCTTTTTGGCTTCTCCAATACGGTTCATTAGTGATGAAGAGGGGCGAGTAAAAGCTGTTGAATGTATTAAGATGAAACTTGGTCCTCCTGATTCCTCGGGCAGGCCGCGTCCAGAACCAATTCCAGGTAGTGAGTTCCAAGTACCGTGCGATACCGTCATATTAGCTATTGGAGAACTACCAACACCACCATTCCATGATGGAGAAAAATACGGGATTAAAACCGATCAAAAAGGTAGGATTATTACAGATGAAAAGGGAAGAACTACGAGGAGAGGAGTTTTTGCTGTGGGGGATGTTGTCACAGGTCCTAAGGACATTGCATCCGCTATAAAAATGGGAAAAATTGTTGCTGAGGCCGTGGACGAATACTTAAGAACTGGGGAATGGCCCAAAACAACTGAGAAATCCTCTTAGGGGGATTGCTTAATGCACAAAGAAGTAGTGCAGGTAAAAATTTGGGTGTTAGTAGAGAACTCCACTTATAAAGCTGAGATTCTTGGATCTCATGGTCTTTCAATGCTTATTGAGACCATGTATGAAGATAATACGAGATTTACCTTTCTTTTCGATACTGGTAATAACGGAGAAGTACTAGAAAAAAATGTTAAGCAATTAGGTGCTCCACTAAAAAACGTCCAAGCCATTGTTCTCAGTCATGGTCATTACGACCATACAGGAGGGCTAATTAAAGCCTTAGATTTTATTGGAAAGAGAGTGCCTATTATTGCTCATCCTGATGCATTCCTCAGGAAATTCGTGGTGAGGCCAAGGATTAGATATAATGGAATTCCATTTACTAAAAACGAAATACAGAACCATGGAGGCATAATAATTGAAAATAAGCGACCTCTGGAGATAGCTCCGAATGTCTATGTTCTTGGAGAGATCCCTAGAAAAACCGAATTCGAAGAGACAAAAGGGTTTTATGTTGTTCGAAATGATCATGTTGAGGAAGATCTTATGCTCGATGACCAAGGTGTGGCTATTAAAATAGGAGATTCCGCAATCATTTTAAGCGGTTGCGCGCACAGTGGTATAGTTAATATAACACGTTACGCTTTAGAAGTAACGAAATCTAATGATGCACGGTTGATTATTGGAGGGTTTCATCTAGCTGGGGCTAATAAAAACAGAATAGCTAGAACTCTTGAAGAATTCAAAAATATCAATGTTGAAAAAGTCGCTCCAATGCACTGTTCAGGTCTCTGGATAACAACTGAGCTTTTAAGAAAGAAGCCCAGTATGTATCTTGAACTACATGCTGGAGATTCAATAATAATACAATGATAAGGGAAGGACGGTAATAAGGATGGAAATTACTAAAGATACGAGAGTGCTAATGATCAGAAGCTGGAATCATAGTCCGAGCAACATTGCTGATCTAGGAGGCGACTCACTAATCATTTTAAAGCGAGTATCAGTGCGGTTTGAAGAAGGCATGAGGAGTATACCTTGGTTCAGAGAAAAACGCATTCACTGAGTACTGGATATAAACTCGATAGGACTTAAGAAAACCTAGGCTTTTTACTAACTATTCTGCTTAAGCATTTCTTTCGCTCTTTTTAAAAGCCCTTTCTTGTCGTAGATGAAGACAATATTTTTGAGAAATTCTCTGACTCTCCGATCACTCTTTATTTGCTCCTCTAATTCTTTTAGGGTGATTGCTGAAACATTTCTCACATCTGGATAATAATGTTTTACGAGGCCAAAAGCCCTCATTCCCTCTTCAACCATTATGGGGGAACGCTCTTTAAGAATGAGCATCACACTAGTAAAATTCGTCTTTGGAACCTCAATCACTAAGAATCCCAGTAAATTATCACCATAAGCTTGCTCTAGAGCTTGAATAAGCTCAGTGAATTCTGAATATGTTTCTATCCCAGCTCACCTATCAAAAAGTAAGGAGGGTGCGCTTCATCGCTTACGCATCCGCGCGCAGTCATTGAGCCTCACGGCTCTCAATTCTACTACACCCACTCCTATCTTTATAAAACTTTCTTTTAACCCTTATGCTTAGTGGCTTCCAGTGCTGGGACGAATACTGAAATCTCATTTAAAGCATCTTCGGTCTCGGTTCCCTCATCAGGCATTTATCGATAAATAATATTACGGATTTAAGAAGGAGTCCATCTTATGATCCTAAATGCTTTGACTCCGAAGTTCTCTCTTATAAAGTCTTCTATTCCTCTCACTAGTTCTCTAGCTCTACGTGCTCTACTAATAGCTTCTTCTATAGTATCCTTACTTACAATTTCATAAACCCATGCAAGTTTGTTTGTTCCTCCTCTAAGAACTCTCCCTACGCGCTGAATGAACTCTCTGACTTGCTTAGATCCTCCAGCTATGATTGCTACACTTGCATCTCCAACATCCAATCCTTCCTCTCCTTTCTTAACCAAGACCAATGCTCTTATTTTTCCTTCCACGAAGTCTCTCGATATTCTCTTTTCCTCACTCTCACTAGTTTTTGCTGTAAGCACCGCCACGGGGATAATATCTTTTATCGCTGAAGCTACCATTTCAGCAAAGTTTATGCTTCCCGTAAAAATGAATATTTTGTCGTCTTTATGTCTCTTTACAATTTCTCTAATTACTCCTATCTTCTCTGGATTATCTCGTGCAATTTCAATAAGTTTATTTATCTTTTTCTTTCTATCAAGTTCATCACGAGCCTTCTCAAGCTCTTTTTCAGTTGCCTCATAGACTGGTCTTAACTCTGGGGGTAGTGGAACTAATATTTTTCTAACCGCAAGAGGAGCCAATACCCCCCGCCTTACCAGTTCTGCATAATCAATTTTATACGCAACTTCACCAGCTAATTGGAAGAGGAGTATTTCATTATTATCGAATCTTTTGGGGGTTGCTGATAAGGCCATTCTAAAAGGTGCTCTTATAAAAAGAGCTGAATCCTTAAATGTTTTAGCTGGTACATGATGGCCTTCATCGAATATGGCTAATGCAAAGCGAGTGGCAATTTTATTAATATTCTTTATACCTGATTGATACGTTGCAACGGTTATATCCTTGATAATTTTTTCTCCGGCCCCAAGGATACCAATTTCTTGTTTTGGAATACCAAGGAAGCGGGATATCCTATCCATCCATTGCCACAAGAGGATCTTGTTGGGAACAAAGATTATGGTCGGAATTTTAAGCTCAGCAATAGCCGCTAAGCCGATAAATGTTTTGCCACCACCAGTTGGAATGACTATTGTGCCTAAGTTTCCATTATTTTTCCATGCATTAATCGCCTCTTGTTGATGAGGCATTAGACTGAAATTTTGCTTAATATTTAATCGCAACTTCTTAGGTATGGGCACGGCAATTTCTGCGTAAAAACCGTATTTTGCACAAATTTTTGGTAGCCAAGCAATGGAGTAGGCTGGTAATCTAACAATTATTTTCCCATCACGTCTATGTTCCTTGTAAAGAATTTCCTCTTTTAAAACCATTTCACTAGTCGATGGATCTGGAGAATAATATTTGATAATTCCCAATTTTCTTATTTCCTCATACATGTCTGCTGGGGCTAAGATTGGAATTTCGACTTCAATCCATTGAATACCATATTCCTTAATAATTACTTTTCGCTCAGCCATACTATTCCTTAGGTCGAGAAGAATACTCTTAAAGCCCTCTGGAAGCATCGGATCTCCTAATAGTTGAATGAGATACAGTACCTTCTCCGCAGGAAAACGAATGTAAGGGAATTCTATTTTCCCTAATTCGTTAACCTCCACAATCTTAAGACTTAGCTCGCCTCCAACTCTCTCTATAACTTTTTTATAATCGTAGTTCTTGACTGCTAGGAGAATATAGTTATTCTCGGAGAGGATACTCGGAATGTTTTTGATAATCTTGTTAATTGTAATTTTTAGCTCCCTAATAAACTGATCCTTATCTTCTAAAATGCTTAATAAGCCCTTTAGTAAGTCATCAAAATAAACAACTGCTCTCCAATCTAACTTAAGCACGTTTCTAACGTTATCTGGAACACCAAATCTTCGTAGATGATTATTAACCCTTATATATTTGCTAATCTCAAGCTCGTTTGACTCTATTAATTGGTTCCCGATGCAGATCCTTATTCTTGGCATTTACTGGCCCCTATTGAACTCTCCTTGTTCTAATTTTTCGTCACTACGAATCTTATAGTTTATATCATATCAAATTCTATTTTCCAAAATTATGATTAATAATGATTATGTGTGACGGAAAAATGAGTTCTGGGGATTATGAGGATATATGGGATATCGTTAAGAAATCTGTGCAAATTTCTAGACAGGAGTTTGATGAGCTTGTTGAGAAGATATATTCCAAAGCCCGAAATTTTCTGACAAAAAGAGCTGCTGCAATGATTGTTGCTCGAAATCTGGGGGTAGATACATCCCAAATTGCTTATACTCCCATAGTTGGCCGGCTTTTAGAAGTAGGACCAGTTAAGAAATCAAAATCCGCATCTGGAGAGACCCCTTATGTATTATTCACTGTTGTTAATGAAGAGGAACGCATCCCCTGTGTTGCTTTTGGTGAACATCATGTAAGTCTTCTCAGACAATCTGAGGATAAAGTCCTCATGATTAGAAAATACACCAAGGCTAAGTTGAGGAAATACACTCTGGTAAAGGTAACCGAAAATTCAATAATAGAAATCCTCGATGATTCTAAGCTTCCCCCAATTACGGACTTAAAACCAGCATGGGCTGACTCCCTGAAATTTATGAAAGAAAATAGGGGAGCTTGGCTGGTAAAAGTCTTAGTGATTGACGAGAGCACTACAGAATACTTTGCATGCCCAATATGTGGCAAGAGTATGGAGCTACAAGATTCTGAATGGGTATGCCCAGAGCATGGAGATGTAGAACCAGAAGTAGAGAAAGTTTGGAGGTATGTAGTAAGTGATCGCTCAGGTACATTTCCTGCTGTATATTTTAAAGATCCCCCAGAGCCCTCCCTCTTAGATCGATTGGTAGTTCTCAAGGGATATTTTAGAGATGATGAACTTTACATTTCTAAGATATACTGGGTATCAGAGAAGGAGGCTATAACCTTTGGAGAATAGGTAAACTATCGCCACCATTTTTACTTTGAGAAAAAAGATAGATCTCTACTAATATGGGAAAGGAGACAAGACAAGAGTTTCAATTGGTGATTGATGAGTATCTGTTGATGTAAATATCCTTTCTTAGGGAATTCTAGAACTATTCTAAGTATTAACAATAGCTAGCTTTACGTCTTTAATCCTCATCTTATCAAATCCTTAACAAATTAAATGCTTTCACCACCTAACACTTTCAAGAGAACCTATAAATAGAGAATAGCTATTGCTAGTGTAGGTTGAGGTATAAATAATTAGCCATTTTACCAACGTTTCTTGCCTTCAAAATTTTACAAACCTTTAAATACCCTACTTAACGGCTTTTTCTCTTAGGCTTTC
>JAHKLG010000071.1 GCA_029856625.1 Candidatus Njordarchaeota archaeon
TAATGATAGAGCCCTATTCATAGCTGCTGATGAAAGATACGCGGATAAAAGATACTTCCAGTTACTTCCTTACATGTTTAAGAGGAATTATAAAATCGTAAATCAAGAAGCAGCATTAGAATTCGCTCTCGAATTCTTTAACAAAGAATAAATATTTCTAGGCAATTTTCTAATACCCTCTCCTAAATTTTTATCTTCTCCAATAATTAGTATTAATGGATAGAGGTGAGAAAATTGTCGACAAGTACTAGAAAGGAGATCATAAGGCTCTTAAAGGAAGACGAAGAGTTTCGATACATGGTAGCTGGCCTAATTGGGATCGAGGAAGTGCTTAGAAGACTTGATGGCATAGAGAGAGCAGAAGCGCCTTAGAGAGGAGATTATAAGGCTCGGGGAGGAGCAGATAAAGCTGAGAGAGGATTTTAATAAGATGCTTAAGGAGATTGAGAGGATAAACAGAAGATTGGGTAGGATAGAGAGGACTGTGGAGAAACTCGCTATTGATGTTGAGGAAGAGGCTAGATCCTTTATTAAACATCATCTTGAGAATGCTGGAATTCATGTGGACGCTTAAAACAACAAAAAGAGTAAAGTGCCTTTTTTCTCGACCGAATATTCTCATGGCTTGTAGATAATTTCTCCTATATCATGGGGAATAATATATCCTTTCATGCGTTCGAATATCCTCGCATTTTGTTTCAAGAATTTTCCTAGATTAGCTAGTTTATCAATGCTTTCCAGTCTTATGATAAAATCAAAGTGCTCGCGTATAATAGGGATGTATTCAAGACCATACATTTCTGCTATGTGAGAAAGCATTAAACCGTAATCAGCTTTCCTAGATAATATAGCCTCAGCTACCTCAAAGTGCGTTTTTGCCTCCGTATCCCATCCAGGAATCCTATTTTTCAAATCCTTCACGCTGAATCCGATGGTATCAGCTAATCTTCTTATTAAATACTCTAGAAGAATTCTTGTTCCCGAACCTATATTCCTATTAATCAATTTGTAACCTTTCTCAATAGCCTCTTTGAGAGATCTTATCTTGATACCAGGCCCGTATGCTAAGCAAATCTCTCTGGTAAAACCTCTAATCAGAATAACCTTATCTTCTAATCCATACTTTTTTATGTATGGGAGGTTGTATTCCCCAGTTTCTACATCTATTAAATGAATTCCTGCAACATCCGCTTCGCCGAGCATTATTGCTAACAATCCAGCACAAGAACCAATCCATGAGAACTCCACCTTAAGACCTTTTTCGCCAGCAAATGTGCTTAGAAGAAGCTCTGTAGCTGGATCATGGCTTCCAGCATATATAATATCTGGATAACCTTCCTTACGAATAAGAAGCTCTTTAGGAGATATTATTAATCCATGCTCTTTAGCTCTAGTAAAATACAGTTCTAAGAGGGACTTACCCTCAGGAGTTAGTATCGTTTTTCCTCCTCCCCTCCCTCCCCGCATCCTCTTCACAATCTCTACTCCAAGTACGTTTTCTATCTTAAAAATCCATTCCCACGCCCTAGAATATGAAATATTAAGCATTTTCGATGCCATCAATATCGATTTCTTCTCGTCAATCAGTTTCAATAACAAAGCCCTCTTCTCGTCTAATACGAGATTACCCCTGAATTCTAAAATCAACTGTAATCTTGTATTAAGCTTGCGTTCAAAAGCCCTTATTAGCTTTTCATCCAAAATACTCACTCTCGGATAGCCCCAATTCTTCTTTTTAAGCACTTACAAAATAATAAGATTTAAAATCATTTTTATTATTCGTTATCTGATAACCGATATCGGTGAGCCATATTGCGGATAAACCGCATAATGGCTATAATAATAGTGGCTATAATTGCTCTTTCCATAATCAGCTATGAAGTATATATGAGATACTACTATAAAATTCCTCTAAGAATTTCAACAACAACTAGTCTCTACGCTACAGGGTTACTTGATGCTATTGCCGATACTTTCTCTCAGAAGTATCCAAATGTGGATGTGCAGTTTATTGCCGTCGGAAGTGGGGCTGCTCTTCAATTAGCTGCTAGAGGGGATGTTGATGGAATTCTCGTCCATGCTCCTGATCTCGAAAAACAGTACATAGACTCGGGGATAATAATGAATCAGACAATATTCGCTTATAATTACTTCGTCATAGTTGGTCCTATAAACGATCCAGCTGGAGTTAGTGAGGTTAGTGATCCGATCGAGGCTATGAAGCAAATATATAACGCTTGTGAACAAGGGTTAACATTTTTTATAAGTCGAGGAGATAACTCTGGGACTCATCAGCGTGAACTCTTATTATGGAAATTAGCTGGATTAGATCCAAAGGGGAAGGAATGGTATCTAGAGACGGGTTCTGGAATGGCGGAAACACTAATAATGGCTAATGAAAAACTTGCCTACACCATATCAGATATAGGCACATTTCTAAAATTCTCAGGGGATGGAAAAATTCCTAATCTTAAAGCTTTTGAGATGAAATCTCCTATTCTGATAAACATTTATAGTGCTTATGCCGTTAATCCAGCCAAATACCCTGATGTGAAGTATAATCTCATGATAAAGTTTATCGAGTTCTTAGTATCTGAAGAAGGTCAGAGTATAATAGCGAACTTTTGTGCGGAGAAGTACAGCCAACCCCTATTCTATCCCGTGGATCAGCGCTCAGAGGAATTAAGAAATTATTGGGAGTGGCTTGTTAATATAAGTGGTGGCTATGAGTGAGATACTGGAGATTACAATCAGGTCAATAGCTATTTCCTCAACAGCTGTTCTTACTTCGCTAGCATGGTCTATTCCATTATCTCTCAAAATGATTAGCAGTGATTCTCGAATCACTAAAATATTTATCAGCATCGCTAATGCATTAGTGGGTTTTCCAACTGTGTTAGTTGGACTTTTAGTGTATACTATTTTGAGTAGATCTGGCCCCTTGGGTTTCCTAGGAATTCTATATACTCCCCTAGCAATAATTATTGGAGAAGCTATTCTTGTAACTCCCCTGATAATATCCCTTTTATATGAAACATTGAATAAGGCTAGGCAAACCTATTGGGAATTAGCGATATCTCTTGGAGCTGATGATATCCAAGCTTATTATATAATGCTGAGAGAAACAATACCGGACATTATTATAACGGCTCTTCTCGCATTCAGTAGAGCTATAGGAGAGCTAGGGGTGGCATTAATTGTTGGCGGGAATATTAGGGGATACACGCGGGTTTTTACTACAGCTATAGCATTAGAGATTTCTAAGGGAGATTTCGAGACTGCGCTATCATTAGGGCTTATACTCTTCACTATAGTCTCCTCGATAACTATAATTTCCAGGCTATTAGGGGCGAGGAGAGAATGATAAGGGCCATTAATGTTTCTTATGAATACCCTAATGGAGTTAGGGCCATAAATAACGTTACCATCGAAATTGATCGTGGAGTTACTGTTTTGATGGGACCTAATGGCGCTGGAAAAACAACACTTTTGAAAATTCTTGCTGGAATTCTTAAACCAATCGCTGGGAGACTAATAATTAATAATATGGATTACTGGTCAGCTCCGAAGGATAAGAGGATACTTATACGGAGAAAAATCGTGTATCTTCATGAGAAACCCATCCTTCTCCGGGGTTCTGTTCTTGAGAATATAATGTATCCATTATTAATAAGGGGGATAGATAAGGATACTGCTAAAGAGAAAGCCTTAGAGTTCTTAGAGAGTATGAGGTTAAAAGAAATTGCCCACCGTAGACGTAAAGAACTATCAGCAGGGGAAGCGCAGTTAGTGGCTTTTCTTAGAGCATTAATTACAAATCCTCAATACTTATTATTGGATGAACCTACAAGCTTTTTAGATATAAAAAAACGGAAAATAGTTGAGCAGCTTCTAAAAGAGCTGGCTAGCCAGGGGAAATATGTGGTCATAGCGACTCATGACCGGTTATTAGCCTTCTCTTTAGCTACTAAAGTAATCATGATGAATAATGGTACTATAGAGAGGGAATTAAATAAGAGAGAGTTAATATCTGAGTTCTCGGATTTTATTCACTAGAATAATCAGAAACAAATTTTTATCGTGATTCATATACAGAAAATCATGCAAAGGGATTAAAATCTACCCCTAAAAAGAAAAGGTAAAAGCTTTAAACTAGTTTTCATTGTCTGATGATAACTCTATCGCTTGGTGATAATATTGGATCTTAGTGATGTTCTGCGTGGGGGATTTGAGAAGCTCGTTTTCTATCTAAAGTTAATGAAGAAGAAAATAATAAGCATCGACAAGAAGAACCTAAGAGTTTTTGTGGAAGAAAAAGCGGAAGGAAAAAACATTCCTATAGAAATATTTGTGGCTCCTCCAGGGTGGGCCGTTATTCGAACAATGCTAATGAAAGGCGATGAGGTTAAAAAACTTGTGGGATCCACTTATATTCTTTATAGGGAGCTCCTTAGACTAAGCTTTAGGTTCCCGGAATTCAATTTTGCTATGGATGATGATTATAATATCTACATTGTTCATTATATATTCCTTGGAGCCCTCTCGTATGATGTTTTTGAAGAGGAATATAATGCGCTTCCAGTCGCTTTTGAAAAATTCAGGAGAGATCTATACCCAGAGATAAGAAGAATAATTGAGGAGGAGCAGAAAATTGAGATTGCTTAGGGTGACTGGCATGCTAGAGATAACACCATTTGAGAAACTAATAAAGTATCTTAAATTACTTGGAAAGAAATTCGAAGTAGATAATGAGAATAAGGTAGTGATTGTTCATGAGGAGATAGAGGGCAAAAAATGTGATGTACGGTTAGGGGTTACAAAGGGCTGGGTATGGATGGCATTAAAATGCATGGCTCTCTCCGAGATTCCTGAGAATATTAGAGGAGAATTGATCTTTAATCTGCTAAGAATAAATAATGATTATGCGGAGGTCTCATTTGGAATAGACGCAGAAGGTAACATTGTTCTGAGGGAGGAAATTTTGGATAGTGCATTAACACTAGATGTGTTTCTAGAAGAATACGGCGCATTACTAGTTGGTATTGAAGTTTTCAATGAGCTTCTAAAGAGACTTGAGAAAAAAGTAGGTGCAGGGGAATGACTAAGAAAAATATAACCTTTAAACACATTTATTCGGATTCCCATGTCATTAATTTCCAAGTTTTTGTTGATAATGAATTGGTTGGAGAAGTGACTTATTATCCAGCATTTAAGGAATTGAGAATAAGTATAGGAAAGTCAGAAGCAACGGCCATTAATGGAGAGATAAAGGAGGAGATTAGTAGCATAATGGATGAGGATCGGGAGATAATAGAAGCCATCGTGGAAGAATTTTTCCAAAGGTTCAAGTCTTTAACGAATCAATAACTCTCGCTGAGGCAATTATTCTCATCCTAATACTTATTAGCTCTTTCTGAACCCCCATTAACCTCTCATAGAGCTCCTTCTTCCTATCCTCATCAGAAGTATTCAAGGCTTCATCGATCTCTTTTTCCAACTTCTTCAACTCGGATAAAATTTCCCGACACCTAAGTCTTAAACTCTTGATTGCCAAAAAGAATTCCTTAAATGTTTCACGATTCAATTTGTCAGCCACCATTAGAACAGTCGAAAAGAGTTCCTCTATATCATTTTTAACACTTTCACGCAGACTAAATATATTTTCAAGGAACTCCTTGAGTCCTGATCTCCGCCTCAAAGATACAGCCTCGTAAGATAACTTAATTAAGTAAAATATCTTGATATTATGTAAGTTTTTTGAATGAAAATAAATAAATTAAAGTCTTTAATGCTTCAATTAATGATTTCATTCCTCCAAAAATTTCTGGGCCACAGGATTCGATTAAGCAATCTTCAACAGACTTAACCAGACACTTAATAAATGGCTCCGAACCGAGTCTCCTAAGCTTCTTTTTCGCTTCTTCAGGACTTGCATCCTTCCAGTAAATTATATCATAGAGGGCTCCAGTAGCTACTCAACTATTCCTAACAAGCAATTCATGAACTCTAGCGGCATCATCAAAAAGCATAATCCGTAACTCAACGCCAGGCATAACTCCTCACCATAACTCTATCTGCAGAAAAATGGAAATATGAGCAGTTTTATACGCTTTACTTCATCATCATTAATACAGTTATTTCATGGTGAAAACTCTTGGTTAAAGCGACGGGGAAAATCAAACTTATTAAGGACGGAAAAGTTATCAACATTGAAGCTCTCTTTGATACTGGAGCAGGTAAGAGTTACGTGGACAAAAAGATTGCTGAATTCTTAGGATACGAGAAATACGAAAAACCAGTTTACATCGATTTAGCAATAAAGAATTCGAAGGCAAAAGTTATAGGTTACCTCGTAGCAAGAGTTGAGATCGAGGGATACTTACTACCAGAAGTCGAAGTATTCGGAGTCATCGACGGTTTAATCAAGGACGCCATTATAGGGTTAAACATTATAGAGCCATACGAAATCATTTTAGAGAAAGACAAAGTCCGCTTCAGAAGAATACCTCCAACAACAGCAATCGTATAATTAATCATTAAACTCTCTCAAACCTAGGAATTCTCAAGCGCGATGTCATTTTGCCTAAGTACAATTTTTATACGCCAATGTTACCCATATTTCTAAAAATTTTCTGGAGTATTTCATCAGATTTTTTATATTTCATATAGAATGAGACGAAATCCATAATAGAAATGTTAGAAATTTCATAGATGATCTCTGAAAGGACTCCTCCGAAAAAAAGAAACATCCAAATAATCTACAAAAATAGTACAATATATTCCTCTGCAACCTGAGGTAGCAAGAA
>JAHKLG010000072.1 GCA_029856625.1 Candidatus Njordarchaeota archaeon
ATCATCATTGTTATTATATTATCTGAAAAACTCTCAAAGAGGTCACTAGCTCTTCCCGCACAATCTCCTACATTATCTCCTACAAGATCAGCAATCACAGCCGCGTTTCTGGGATCATCCTCCTCTAAACCCTTCTCAACTTTCCCAACTAAATCAGCACCAACATCCGCGGACTTAGTGTATATTCCTCCACCAAGCTGGGCAAATAATGCTGCCAAAGAAGCTCCAAATCCGAATCCCACTACTAATGCTGGATCTTTAAAGAGGAGATAGAGAATACCGATACCGATTATCGCTATTGACATTAGGGATAAACCAGTTACTGCTCCTCCTCTTATAGCTATAATTAAGGCCTTATCCGGAGATTTCCTAGCTGCTTGAGCTGTTCTAACGTTAGCATCTGTGGCTGTCTCCATCCCAAGCCATGCCATCAATAAGGATGAGATTGAACCAACGATGAAACCCACCGGAATCTGCCAAGATAATATTCCTTGAATCGTTAAAATGCATAATCCAATCACTATAGCTACTATAAAGTAGCTTATCGTAGTAAATTCTCGTTTTAGAAAAGCTCTAGCACCACTCTTTATCCATGAATAAACCTCTAACATTTTACCGCTTCCTGGGTCTTGGTCTAAGACCCATTTTCTCAACCAAAGAACAAAGATAAGACCTATAACCCCTATAATCACAGCGCCTAGAGCTGGTTGCATCTCTATCATCCTATGTGAACCTTTCTACAGCCAAGTCCTCCTCTGGTTTATTAGAAGAGAGAGTTGGTATTGCCCATATTTCTATTCAAATTTTCTTCCTTTCGCAAATACCGAGATAGAATATATGGCAATGATATATACTATATATAGAGCTCT
Organism: Candidatus Njordarchaeota archaeon; assembly: GCA_029856625.1. Taxonomy (GTDB): domain Archaea; phylum Asgardarchaeota; class Njordarchaeia; order Njordarchaeales; family Njordarchaeaceae; genus Njordarchaeum. The sequence continues at coordinate 870 of JAHKLG010000072.1, forward strand.
TTATGAGTAATTAGTTCTAAGAAAACTCAAATCCCCAATTACTGATAATATTATAACTAATGCTCATTATTGGTGGTTCGTCATGCCCATTATCGAAGACTACGAATTCGGAGAGATAGTAATTGGAGGGCAGAAATATAGAAGCGATGTTATTGTGTTCCCCGATAAGGTTTTGGATGATTGGTGGCGTATTGAGGGGCATAGCCTTCACAAAGAAGATCTCTTCGAGATACTAGAATATAAACCAGAAATACTTGTTATCGGTACAGGTTATTATGGAAGAATGGAGGTTCCTCTAGAGCTTATAAAAGAGCTTGAGGAAGAAGGTATACGAGTAATTGTGGCTGATACAAAAAACGCCGTAAGGATATACAATGATTACTTGAAGAAAGGCGCTAAAGTTGTGGCTGCTCTTCACCTAACTTGCTAAAGAATAGTTTTTATTCCTTAAGCATCAATATAACATCATGTAAACAATAAATGTAAACAATTGGTGTCTTCATGAGTGAAGTAGTGAGCTTCAGGGTAAGAAAACGTGTAAAAGAGCTTATGCGCTTAGTTAATATTGACTGGCGCTCCGAAATTGAGAGGTTTATTGAAGAAAAGGCCAAAAAACTCTTACGTGAACAGTTGTTAAGAGAGTCTGAGAAATTCTTGGAAAGGATGAATGAAATTCCCAATTATGAGTTATTAAGAGAGAGCCGCGATGAGAAGTAAAGCCGTGCTTGATACTTCCTTCATAGCCTCTTTATTCTTCCGTGATAGATTCACTAAATGGTCGCGGGAAATTATCAAACAGTTTCATCATTTATTAACCATTGATTACGCATATATTGAACTTTACAATATTGCATGGAAGCGAATAAGCTTATTCGGAGAAGATAAGGATATCGGATTAAAAGCGCTGAACTATGCAATACGCTTCTTAGAAACTTTAGAAATCGAAGACTTTAATAAGTACCTTGATGATGCATTGAAGCTAGGACTTAAGCTTGGAATTCCCGTCTATGATAGTTTGTTCCTAAGTCTAGCATTAAAAAGAAACGCACTCTTCATAACAACTGACTTAAAACTAGTAAGGAAAATATCTAAAAACGAAGAAATAAGGAGATTAATACTTAATCCGACTTAGTTATCATTTAAATTAACCTTGTTTGAATTATTCCTTCTGCTGCTTTTCCTTTATCGCTGCTTGGGCAGCTACCAATCTTGCAACTGGGATCCTCCACGGAGATGCTGATACATAATCCAGACCCACTTTATGGCATATCTCGATGCTCCTTGGTTCTCCACCATGTTCTCCGCATATTCCAAGCTCTATATCCGGCTTAACTTTCCTCGCATTCTTTACAGCCCACTCCATTAGCTTTGCTACTCCCTTATCGTCTAGTGTCTGGAATGGGTTATAGGGTAATACCTTCTTCTTCAGATAAGCATGAATAAATGCCCTCTCTGCATCATCTCTTGACCATCCAAACGTGAATTGTGTTAAATCATTCGTTCCGAAGGAGAAGAAGTCGCATATCTCGGCCATCTCATCAGCTAATAATGCGGCTCTTGGAGACTCTATCATTGTACCATACTTTACATCTAGTTCAACATCGTATTTCTCGCTAACTTCTTTAAGAACCTTTTCGAATATCCTTCTAATGAATCTTAACTCGTTAGGCTCAGCGGTTCCTGGAACCATTATTTCTAGAATCGGATTCTTACCCTCCTTCTTAAGTTCAGCAGCAGCCTCTATAGCAGCTCTCATCTGAGCCTCATAGACCTCTGGGTAGACGATTCCGAGCCTACATGCTCTAAAGCCCATCTGTGGATCAGCATCTCTAATCGCCCTTACTCTATGAATAAGATTCTCTAATCTCATGAGCTCCTCTGAGCCAGCTCCCTCTTCATACTTCTTCTTATAATACTGTTCTATCAACTGCTCTGGATCAGCGAAAACAAGAGCATAGAACTGTACGTCTAACAATCTGACAATCACTGGTTTCCCATCCATTACTTCGAGAATTTCCTTAAAGTCTTGTTTCTGTAGAGGTATCAGCTTCTCTAAAGCTTTTCTCCTCTCCTCTTCAGTCTCCGCTAACAGGATCTCATAAACAATATCCGTACGGCCACCCTTAACGAACATGTTCTCAGTTCTAGTTAGACCAACTCCCTCAGCACCGAACTCTAGAGCTCTCCTCATTTCCTCTGGTGTGTCAGCGTTAGCTCTAATACCAAGTTTTCTATACTCATCACACCAAGAGAGGAGTTCTAAGGCTTCTGACGTTAGCTTAGGCTCTATAGTCGGCAGTTCCCCAACATATACTTCTCCAGCAGTTCCATCAATCGTTATTACGTCACCCTTCTTAACGACAACATCCCCAACTCTAAATTCCTCTTTCTCAAGATCAATATGAATCATCTCAGCTCCGACAACAGCGGGCTTGCCCATAGCCCTAGCTACAACAGCTGCATGGGATGTCATTCCTCCACGAGCTGTTAAGATACCTTGAGCTGCAGCCATTCCACCAATATCCTCTGGAGTAGTTTCTGGCCTCACTAGAATGACCTTCTCACCTCTCTTACCTAGCTCCTCAGCTTCCTCTGAACTGAATATTACTTTACCAACAGCGGCTCCTGGAGAAGCTGGTAATCCTCTTGCAATTGGTCTGTGCTGCTCTTTAGCTTTCGGATCGATCTGCCTGTGAAGTAGTTGCTGAATATGCTCGGGTTTAACACGCATTATAGCTTCTTCCTTCGTTATTATTCCCTCCCTAGCCATGTCCACAGCGATCTTAATAGCAGCCATAGCTGTTCTCTTACCAGTCCTTGTCTGTAATAACCAAAGTTTTCCTTTCTCTACAGTAAACTCAATGTCCTGCATATCCTTATAATGTCGCTCTAGAAGTTCAGCAACCTTAACTAACTGCTTATAAACATCAGGGAGCCGATCCTTCAAATCCTTTATTGAATACGGAGTCCTAATACCCGCTACGACATCCTCTCCTTGCGCGTTAGGTAAGAACTCACCATACAATTCCTTCTCTCCAGTAGCGGGATTTCTAGTGAAGCAAACACCAGTACCGGAATCCCAACCAAAGTTCCCAAACACCATCATCTGAACATTAACAGCAGTACCCATATCATGAGGAATCTTATGAATCTCCCTATACTTAATAGCCCTAGGATTATTCCAAGACTTAAAAACAGTCTCAATAGCCCTTCTCAACTGCACAAACGGATCTTGTGGAAAGTCTTCCCCTGTCTCTTTCTTATAGATCTCCTTAAACTTCTTTACAACCTCTTTCATTGCTTCTGCTGATAACTCTGCATCATATTTAACCCCATATTTTTTCTTAATCTCTTCAAGAGCTTCCTCAAATTTTCTTCTATCAATACCCATGACAATGGAACCAAACATTTGGATTAATCTTCTATAACAATCATATGCAAACCTCGGGTTGTTCGTCAATCTCGCAAGAGCCTCGACCGTTTCATCATTTAAACCTACGTTTAATATAGTATCCATCATACCAGGCATGGATACGGGAGCCCCAGATCTCACCGAAACTAATAATGGGTTGTTCTTATCCCCAAACTTCTTACCAGTTTTCTTCTCTAATTTTCTAAAATGTTCCATTATTTCCGGCCAGATCTCATCGATGAACTTCGGTCCTCTCTTATAGTATTCCTTACAGGCCTCTGTAGTTATCGTAAAACCAGGAGGAACTGGTAAGCCTGCTCTAGTCATTTCTGCTAAGCCAGCTCCTTTACCTCCTAAGAGGCGACGTAGATGTTCTCCCCCTTCTTCGAAATCATAGACATACTTCTTATTCCCTGACATCTCTTTATCATCTCGCTTATATTATATATAAGCCAAGACAGAATATCGGATTTATATTGTATATAAGAATTCTCCAAGTAACTCTATATAGTCTGTTTAGAGTCTAGCTAAGAATCCATTAGCAATAATGGATTAGAGTCTACGTGGAAGAGAATTATAAAGAAGAAAAATCAGAATCCAATATAAGGAATATGAAGATATCAGAGGATTAATATGAAATTGCTCAATATCATCTCTCAATATGTATATCCATCAGTGAGGAAAAATTTGCCAGAATTTTAAAATGTCTGAATATGTCAGAAATTATTTTGTAGAGGATATTATGAGTAGTATTTTAGCCTATTTTTACTTGTTCTTCACCCATTATCCAGTAAGCTCCTCTTTCTGTAATTTCTTTCTTCCATATATGGACTCTTTCTTTCACGAGTTCAAGTGCTTCTCTTGCTGCTTTAAATCCCTCTTCTCTATGCTCGCTTGCTACTAAGATATAGATTGTGTCCTCTCCAACGTCTCTTTCACCAATAAAATGGTATATTATTACCTCATGAACACCTTTATATTTTCGTAAAATCTTCTCTCTAATTTCTTCTAACTCTTTTAAAACAACATTTTCTTCAGCTTCATATATTAACTTCTTTACTCTCGTTCCATCCCTACCAATGCCCCTAACAATGCCTATAAATGATACTATGGCTCCGCATTTAGAAATGTTCTCCGAGGATTTTATCTCCTTTATAAGCTTGGAAAAGTCAAAACTCTTATCCTTTATCAGAGCCACCTTCACTAGATCATCCTCCCTGGGGAGAAATCAGTATAACGAGGGCTCATCACGGGGATATTCAGACCCCCGGCGAGTCATCACCTAATGCATAAATTAGGATACACCGAGCTTTTTTAATATTATTCTTTCAAGGTCTCTTAATGGAGCATTAACGTATATCCTCGTTGAACGACCTCGCTGATCCTTCCCAGATACTTCGACCCTCATTAGACCCTCAAGCTCTTTTCCTATCTCCTTTATATATCTAAGCAATTGCGTTGTTCTTCTTGGTCTTTCCCCAAATTTTTCACAAAGGTCTCGATAAATAGGTTCTATCTCTACTCTAGTAACAAACTCTCTTCTCTTAATTAACAATGTTCTTACAATAGCTAGTAAAAGTACAAGGAGATGTCTTGAAAGTGGCTGGAGAATATAATCTATGTCCCTAGTCCTTATGTCAACAGTTTTTGTGGCCAGATTAACGTGTTTTAATTCAATAGTATCATCTCTAAGTTTCTCAGCTATAATGGCCGCCTCTAGGAGGAGATCTATTGCTTTTTTAGGATCCCCCTCATACTTATCGATGACCCAGTGAGCTATTCTCTCCAATACTTCTTCCGTCACAGAATATTTGCGAAAAGCTCTCTCAGCTACCTCTCTTAATAAGTTAACTAATTCGGTGGGGGTTGGGGCTCTTAGGAAGATCTCTTTGCGAAAGAATGATGCCTTGGTGGATCCATCTATTTTCGTAAAGATCTTTGAGAAGGCTTTTGCATGAATAGTGGTGATGACGGCTAAGCTCACTACTTGAGGTTTGCCGATCTTTTCATTCATCCGTGAAAGCACATATAAAAGATTCTTAGCCTTATCAAATTCCTCCTCAAAAAATAATTCCTCAAGTTCGTCGAGATATAGTAGGAGTCCCTTCTTAATACGTCGGAGACTATTCATCATCTCTTCTAGAAGCCCCTCAAGCGAGAGACCTCGCGTGGGTAAAGACTTGTTAACCCCTCTAACAATATCTAGCACAGCATTATAAACCCTTTTCCTCCTCCTACAGTTTATATAAATAATAATTGCCTTATCCGCCAGATTCTTCTTAGTCTTATCTAAGAGAATTCTAAGAAATAGGTTCTTTAAGTTTCGAGCCTCGTAGACGATGCTCCAAGAATTAAACATTTCCCCATGACTTAAGAATGATTCTAGTTCACTCACAATTTCGCCAATCATATCGTTCCATAAAGAACTCTCAAGAATTATACTAGCCCCTTTAAGTACTTCTGA
>JAHKLG010000073.1 GCA_029856625.1 Candidatus Njordarchaeota archaeon
TGGGCTCTCCGGAAATTTGGAAAAAAGCGGAAAATGCTCTGGCCGAAGCTCTCGAGTCGGAGAGTATACAATATAAAGTTGTCCCTGGAGAGGCAGCGTTCTATGGTCCGAAGATTGATGTAAAAATTACTGATGCTCTAGGCAGAAAATGGCAATGCACCACCATTCAGCTAGACTTTAATCTACCTAGGAGATTTAATGCTACCTATGTGGATCGGGATAATAAAGAGAAACATGTAGTGATGATCCATAGAGCATTATTAGGATCGCTTGAGAGATTTTTTGGAATCTTAATAGAGCACTTCGGTGGCGATTTTCCATTATGGATTGCTCCAATCCAAGCAATAGTGATACCTATTAGTGATAAGGTCATGCCATATGCTGAAAAAGTTTATCATAGACTACTCAAAGAGGGTATAAGAGTTGTACTAGACACGTCCCATGAGACGATCTCGAAGAAAATAATAAACGCCGAAATTAATAAGATTCCATATATTATCGTTGTAGGTCAAAGAGAGGCTAAGAAAGGAACTGTTAATGTACGCCGAAGAAAGAGAGGCGTATTAGGTGAGATGACCATTGAAGAACTCACGAACAAAATGAGAGAAGAAATCACTTTATAATCTTTCTTCCTTCCACATTCTAGTTCTTCTACATTAATTCCACTAATACGACTTCTCTCATTACTTTTGTTGAGTAATATATTCTGGCGAACGTTCTATATAGATCATTTTATTAGGGGTGTCTAAATGAGTATAGCTCAGAATCATCTCATTAACTCATTAGCTAGCGTAAGGGACGAAATAAATAAGATCCTCCGGATAAATAGGGGAATAAAATCTATTGTGATTAGTTTAAATGATGGCACACCCGTTCTCTCGTCAACCAATGATCTCAGAGTGGCTTCTTTGTTAGCTGCTGTAGCAACAGCCCTCCAGAACATCGCGGTAAGAGCTGGAAATCTGACTAATTCGGGTGAATTAAAGAAAATTATTGCCCACTACATACGAGATAAGATAATAGTAGTTTCTGCTAATAATAATTACAACATCCTAATTCGGGCAAGCTCTGATGCTCCCCTCGGTATTATTCTACGAGACATTATGATCCTTGTAAACAAGATAAAGGAGATTAATATGTAGCTTCCATTGATTCTGAGGTGTCTCTATGCTTAAAATGATTAGTAAGATCGTGTTTATTGGGGATGGTGGTGTGGGGAAATCATCATTAGTGAAAAAATATCTAGAAGGCACCTTATCAAACACGATCACACTTGGCGTTGACTTTCATTATATACAAGCGAATGATCAGGTTTTTGTCTTATGGGATTTTAGTGGTCAAAAAAGGTTTAGAGAATTAATAGAAAACCTAGTTGTAGGGGCCTCGGTAATCGTTATGGTATTTGATTTAAGCAGACCAAGAACTCTCTTTAATCTCCTTAAATGGGCTAACATGATAAGAAAGAAATTGAAGAATGATGTCAAAGTAATCGTTGTAGGGAATAAAAAAGATTTGGGTGCACGGGTTGATGATGAATTGTTAAAGAAGTTTTTATCTAATTTTCCATTAGAGGTTGTAACTTATATAGAGACTTCGGCTAAGACAGGGGAGAATGTCGCATTATTGTTTCAAAAAATAGTTGAAGTGGCTAATAAGAAACCTTTACGATCCATTCAGTTATCCATTGGTTAGTTTTATGACTTAATTACTTTCTTAAGGATATCTAAAGAAAATGTTTCTAGTATTTTTACTCCAGAACTTGTGCCGATAACATCAGCACCAGCTTTAATCATCATTAATGCTTTCTCTGCGTCCCTAATACCACCAGCGGCCTTTATTTTAATTTCGTCACCCACCACTCTTTTTATTATCCGAATATCTTCGATTGATGCACCTCGAGGACCAAACCCAGTACATGTTTTTACGAAATGCGCACCACCATCCATAACTAATTTGGCTGCTCTCTCGATTTCTTCTCTAGACAAGAATCCAGTTTCTATAATGACCTTAACTGGTTTCGGCTTTATTGCATTTACCACAGCCTCTATATCCTCTCTTACTTTTTCATAGTCCTTACTCTTAAACGCGGAGATATTCATTACCATATCTATCTCATCCGCCCCTCTCTGGATCGCCCATTTTGCCTCCATCACCTTTATCTCTGTATCAACATAACCCCAAGGAAAACCAACCACAGTAACTACAAGAACACCACTATTTCTAACTCGTTCCTTAGCGAGTGGAACCCATATAGGAGGAATGCAGACAGCTCTAAACCTATATTTAATGGCTTCATCGATTGTTCTAATGATATCTTGTTTAGAACTGGCGGGCTTAACATTTGTATGATCGATTCTCTTGGCTAATTCCTCAATAGTTCTAGGTAATGACAAGATATTATCACCTCATATAGCATCGCAATGATGTAAAATAGATTTAAATACTTTTAACGTTTATAGAAAGAAACTCTTTCCTTACTAAGCGAATTCTGAAATGCTTGATGTCTTCTAATATTTCTAGATTAAAGAGGTCACCACCTTTGAAAACTTCAAACATTCAACAAGGAGCCCGCTTAAGAAAGGCCATAGGATTTTTTGGAGCCTTAATGTTCGGGATTGGTGGAATGATTGGTGGAGGCATTTTCGCATTATCTGGCGAAATAGCATTAAAAGCTGGTTTAGGAGCTATTCTTGTATTTATCATCACGGGATTTATAGCCCTTTCATCTGGATTAGTCTATGCCGAATTCTCAACAAGGATCGTTAGTTCAGGGGGAGGCTATAGTTTCGTTTACGAGACATTTCCAGAATTCTTAGGATTCGTAACTGGATGGTGGTTCTTTCTTGCATATACATTCGCAGGCGCATTTTATGCTGAAGTATTTGGTAAATATCTGAGCGTCATGACCGGTGTCCCTTATATTATTTGGAGCACCGTCCTAGCAATTATGTTTGCAATAATCAATTTTATAGGAATTAAGGAGAGCAGCATCGCGGAAATCGTATTAACATTATTTAAGCTGTTCTTAATAGCCTTCTTTGTGTTAAGTGGACTCTTATGTTTAGATATCATAGAGGCACTTTTAAAGGCTGAGATTCAATTCTCTGGAGCATTATTGATGATAGCGACAGTTTTTATAGCATTCGAGGGTTTCGATGTAATCGCTACATTGTCTAGTGAGATGAAAAATCCAACAAAGGATGCGCCTAAAGCAATAATTTCATCTATTCTAATAGTCACGAGTCTTTACATACTCGTTGTTATTATTGTACTAGCAACAATCATTAAGTATGGCATACCTTCTAATGCAATACCAGAAGAAATAATCCTGTATTCCGCAAAATATGTAATTGGTGTATTAGGTTCCACTCTGTTAGGAGCTGGAGCTATAATATCGACCATCAGCGCTTATAACGCAACATTATGTGCTGCTTCAAGGGTCGGCTTATCTATGGGAGAGAACCGTGCCTTACCTAGAATATTCAGACTTACGCATCCTAAAACGCGAACCCCACACGCCTCAATTTTTCTAAGCACAACGATTATTCTTTTACTACTAATAGGATCCAGTTTCATGTTCTCTGCAGAAGAAATAAGCATCGTTTTTAGTCAATTAGCAAGTCTTGCATTCGCATTTTCCTTCGCAATGGTAGACTTCTCCTTAATAATATATAGAGGAATTTATGGTGATAATATGAATGGTTTTCATGTACCCCTTTATCCAGTAATACCCCTATTTGGATTTATGAGCGCCTTTATAATAGGGGGGATATTAGCCTCATTCAGCCTCACGGTTTTTCTTGTATTTCTCTTACTTACATTGTTTGGCATAGTATTCTACTTAGCGATCATGAGAAGAGCTAAGTCCCTAGAGGAGGTCTTAAGAATTATAATAAATGATTTTACGAGAGCAAAAGAAGCATTATCAATAAGAAAACTAATTAAGCTAGAAAGAGAGAACAAAACAGGAAATCCTTAAAATGATGATTCCTTACTACACCAGAAATAAAGAACAATGGGCTAGCTACAACTGAAGTTTTGTAGTATAAGTATATGGGGTTATATAATTCATTCCCTCCTGAATCTTATCTGAAAAGCGGATTCTGCTAAAACTTCTATTATGGGTGAGTCATAGCCATCCCCTTTCCTGGCATCGTACACATCATACACCTGCACTCTCTTTCTAGCTTTTTTAATTGCAGAATCGGTCGCGGCTGCCGCAATGATAATGCATACAATCCCTCTCTCGTTTCTTATTTCATTATTAAATACTATATCATACGTAGTTACGAAATCTTCGTCAATAATGTCTGGAACAAAAATGTAAGCTTCGGGTGGACCTAAAAGAGAACCCCGCGTTTTGAAAACATCTATCTTTAAACCAAATAACTCCGTATTTTCCTCAAATTCAACACCTTTCTTCTTAAACAATTCTTTTAGCAAGTCTCTTAGCCTCTTAACAATACTTTCGGCCATTCTAATCCATGGTCTCTTAAGTTTTTCAATCGCAATTCTTAACGTGTCTGCAGCTTCCGGAGAAAGCTCTATTTCTATCTCTTTACCATCCTCTCCTAAGCACTTGAGAATTAGTCCTCCATCATCCGTTCGTGCTGTTTTCTTTATTTCCTTAATAATGATGAGCACCTCAGCCGGCCTCGGTGAAATAATTCATAAATATAAAGCTTCAAGGGCTCTTTTCTTTAACTCCTCCACATGCTCCCTTAGATCCGGAATTCCCTCCTCAAGAAAAACTTTTATAGCGTTTATTATCGCCTCGTATTTCTCCTCAAATACATCGTAAACAAAGCTGTCTGCGTGTATCTCATTACTCACTAGAATAATTTCTCGAGTCCTATCGTATTGGAAACTAGTATCAGCATATTCATTATTTAGCCATAATAGAACCTCAAAAAGTCTGTACTTTATTTCTTTGCTTAAGTTATCAACCCGTAAAAGAGGCGCATAAATAAAGACCCACTCTTCTTCAACATTTACAAATATTTTCCATGAAATTCCTTCACCTATCTTTTCATTAACAATGAAGACTCTCCTCTCCTCATCATATTCAAAATCTTTTTTCATGATATCCTTAAGATATCTCCTAATCTTGGCCTCTAAGTAATCGGTAAGAAACATAGACATACAGACCCCCCAGTCCAGAAAGTCAGTCGGGGTCAGCCACATCATGGGTTTCAGTACGCGAAACCATCATCATTTCATAGGTGATTATTTTTCATTCGCTCAACAGTTAAATAAAAGCTTTTCTATCCGGATTTTATAATCTTACGTTTTACCCTTAATAGTATTCCTAATTTGATAAACGAGAATATCTACCCTTTACTGCATATATCATCCTCCTCCCATGAATATCTAACATCAAGGAGACACACGTCTAACCCAGATCATTAGGTCTTCAGTCCGCACGCAATAAGCTACCTTCAATAATTAGCCTTCTTTGAGATAACCCAATCCCTAGAGAATTTACTAGTTCTTTGATCCATGTAGTCTTTTTAACCATAACTAAAAGATACATCCAAACATAACTAGAAAACGATCTTCACAAATATCATGGAAAGACTCAGATCGTCCTTAAGGTGATTCAGAATCTCCATAAAAGGTTAGATTGTGAGAACACGGTATAAGATATTAAAAATGGAACTACCCATGAGACAAACATCACTCTTAATATGGCTATTAAGATAGAGAATCCTATGGGGTGAACACCATCTCTTGGCGAAATAGCTCCGACAGGATGGTAGTTCATCCCAAGTTACTCCACTAAGGAATAGTGCAAGGAGAAAGTTATTTTTAAAATGTCTTAGGGAGGCGAGAAAAGTGAGATCGCCAGATTATTCGATAGGATTATTCCGCTTATTGCCAAGCATTATTGAAAATAGCTTAAAGATTGGCCTTGATACTCCTTATTCTGACTGGGTTTTAAAAGAAAGGAAGTACGTCAAGAAACTTAATGAATCCGATTATGCAGTGATATTGCTAATTGATGCATTAGCTGTTTATCAACTCCATGGAAAAATAAGAGAGCTATGGCAAGAGAGCGGTTCTTTAAAGCTTAATTCCGTTATCCCAACCTCCACTGGTAATGCTATCGCCTCGTTTTACATTGGATTACCCCCCGAGTTTCATGGAGTTATTGCAACTAAGTTTTACTTACCGGAGATCGGGAATTTCATAGATGCTTTAACCGGCAAAGTTCCCGGAGTAGGATTCCGTGATGCTTTATCCGCTGTTGGTATCAGATTATCATCATTCCTATGGAATCCGCCCGTGTATCACAATATTCCACAAGATAAAATGGTTCTCGTCGATTTGTATCCGAAGCATTTAGAGGGGGGATTAAGGCATTTCTATGAAGAAAACACGCTTGGAGTACCCTACGCAACGCTTAGCGATATGATTTATTCTATACCAGAGATAATAAAACAGCTACATGCTAGGAATAGGAAAGGTATTATTGTTAGTTACTCCGCAGATATCGACTCTGTAGGTCATATGTATGGAAATACAAGACCCCTAGAATTAATCATAAGAATTCACAACCTAATTGTTGAAGAACTAATAGAATTATTAAGGAGTACTGCTAAAGAGCTAGGAGTTAAAATAAAGCTTGTCATAACGAGTGATCATGGTCAAATAGATATAAAGAAAAACATAAAGATTCCGGAAGAAAA
>JAHKLG010000074.1 GCA_029856625.1 Candidatus Njordarchaeota archaeon
AGTCTTTTTCCAGTCCTAGGATCCCTTATTTCTGGAAAATGTGTAATAACATCAGCCATCTCATTTCCTCTTTCCCCGCACCCAATATATATTATGATATCAGCATCACTCCATTTAGCTAATTGTTGTAGTGTCACGGTTTTTCCTGTACCAAATCCTCCTGGAATAGCAGCAGTTCCTCCCTTTGCAACGGGAAAGAATGTATCAATTACTCTCTGACCAGTTATTAATGGTTCAGTTGATGGTAACCTAGCTTTATATGGTCTCTTAAAACGGACGGGCCAGCGTTGTAACATGGTTAATTCTTTCTTAGTACCATCTGTCATTTCTATTAGGGCTATAGGTTCTGTGATCGTGAACGATCCTTCGTAAATTTCGACGATTTTGGCTTTTTTAATTCCAACAGGCACAAGAATTCGGTGGGATACTGCGGATGTTTCCTGCACAGTCCCTATAATATCTCCTTCGCTTACTTCCTCGCCAGATTTAACTGTTGGTATGAACTCCCATCTTTTCTTTTTATCCAGTCTCTCAATTTTCGCTCCTCGTTGCATAAATGGACCGTATGTGTCCCATAATTTTATTTCAGAGAATTGTAATCCATCGAAAATTTGGCCTATTAGTCCTGGGGCTAGCTCTGCTGAAAGGGGTTCTCCAGTGTTTATGACGGGATCTCCAGGCCTAAGACCGCTTGTATCCTCATAACATTGACAAGCTATTCTATTTCCAAAAATTCTCACAATTTCGCTTATTAGTCTCTCTTCTCCTAAATATACTATATCTCCTATTTTCGCATTAGGAACATTCTCGGCTATTACAAGCGGGCCATTTATTCTGACTATCTTACCTCTCGTCATTTATAGACCTCCTTCAAAAACTGCCTAAATAGGAGTCTATTTAATCTGCCTCTTAATTTTCTAAATGCTTCTTTTAGCCTTCCATCTAATGTGTTATAGTAAATGAAGGATTCATCCTCACTTTTCGCTATTATACCTCCGAGACAATTTACTTCATCACTAGAAAGTTTCAGGGATATTTTTCTTCCAAGTTCGCTTCTTAACATCTCTTCAAATTTTCTAAGATTCCTCTCTAATATCTCTCTATCCCTTGCATTAGATATGATTATGATGTTGTCTGATGGAATATTAGAGACAGCTTCCTTAAGCAATCTATATAGAATGTCAGCATAGCTAATACCAGGATCTTCGCCAAGAATTATTTTCTTTAATCTCTCTTTAACCTTTTGCTGAAGTCTTTTAATAATCTCGTCTTTTGCCTTCAATAGGCGTATTCTTCCTTCGTATTCAGCTTTTCCAAGGATCTGCCTAGTGAGTAAGATTAATCTAGAGTGTGCTTCATGCTGAAATTGCTTCGTAGCGAATTCTTCAGCCTCCTTAATGATTCTCTCAGCTTCTTTATTCGCCTGATCCAAGATTTTTTGTGCTTCTTCTTCAGCCTTCCTATTTATTTCTTGCAAAATTTGTTGGACGGGGTCACTCAAAACCAATAACCTCCTTTAGAATCTCTTCAGCCAATTCGGAGAGAACGTTATCTGGAATTTCATAAATTCTCTTAATTTGCTCCTCAAAGCTCCTTCTGATTTCTTCCGCTTTTTTCTTAAGTTCTGAGGTCTTCTTCTCAATGAATTCTTCTACACGTTTTTCAATGTTTTCTCGTTTCTTAATCTCTTCAGCTCTCATTATAGCATTTTTTATGATTTCTTCGGCTTTTCTCTTTGCTTCCTCTAATCTTTTTTGGGCATAAAATTCGGCTTCTAATAAAACGTCAAGAGCCATTTCTTCCCCCTCAGGGAGAAATTAGATATTATACTCAGCCCCTATCGCTAATGAGACAATTTTCTTAAGTTCTTTAGCTCGTTCGTCTTTAAAGCCAGTATAATCAGGAATGAATATAAAAATGGGTGCTACTTGTCTTCTTCTCAATAATTCCTCTCTGATTTTCCTTGTAGGCATTAAGAACTTTTCTGGTAGAATTATTATACCATACTGCCCACTAGTGATCAAATCTCGAACTATATTAACAACACTTTGGTCATCATTAGCGATGAATCCCTCAGCTCCGGCTAACTCAAATGCTCTTACGATCAATTCATCTCCTACTACAGCTATTTTCATCAAGCTCAGCTCTTAGGAACATGTCCTTCTACTTATTTCGCACCGAATCTTTTGATAAAAAATGATAAATATAGACATGTAATGCGGAGAATAAGAAAATATCTTTGGAAAAGTTTTTAGATAGATTTTTATTAGGAGAGGAGTTTCAAAATGAAGGATTAGGATGATGAAGAGGTGATCCTCCGATAGAGTGAAATGAGGAGAATTCCTTTAGCTGACCTTAGGGTGAGTAAATATGACGCGGGATGATAAATTGAGAAAGCTTTTTCCTAAACCGAAATCATATTTCCTCTTGGTTCAATGTCCAGACTGTTCAAACAAACAAATAATATTCTCACATGCTTCCACAGTAGTTAAGTGTCTAGTATGTGGGAAAGTTTTGGCGGAACCTACTGGTGGAAAAGCAGAAATATACGCTAAAATTCTTAAGAAATATTACGAATAATTAAGCGGGAAAAATAATGAAGAAGGAAAAGATCAAGACCTCCTTATTAATTATATCAATATTACTAATGATTACTAGCAGTCCTGCTCATGGTATACAAGATGTTCTCTCTGAGGAAAAACTCCTTAAGAGCAAAGTAATTATAGCGATTGACGAATATCACGCTGTCTTATTTGGTTATAAGGAGCTTAGAAGAGCTCTCAAGGAATTGAATTATTCTCTGCCAATTCCAGTGGAAGTTGTTACATTAAAGGGAGAGCTAAATTCTACATTTCTGGATGGTGTCGACATATTATTAATACCTCCTAACAATGGGACGATTAGGTATATGGATTATGAAGTGAGAGCGGTTGCTCACTATCTCATCCATGGGGGTAATGTGATTATACTTGGTGCTCCCATAATTGGCGATTTTAGGACTACTATCAGTTTCTTTTATATCAATCTCCTCATTTCAGATTTGGCGTCTTATAATGTTACAATAGGGTTTAAATTCTATTCTAAGAATGAGAGGAGTGACTTAATATACGATTACGTTAATAATAATGGGAGCCTAATTATTCTTCAACGCGACACCGTTTTTTCCGAGGAAAACCTTAAAGATGCGCTTTTAGCTAATATTTCAGAACCTATCTATATTCAAACGGCGAGTCTTGAGATTACTGGGAATCCAAAGGAATTAATCACAATAAGAACATTGCCCACAGCTTGTAGCATTAATATTGATAATGAAATTAGATATGATCCAGATGGTTTCGTGATTTTTGCTGCTCAAAATATTGAAAGAGGCAAAATAGTTGGTGTTGGGTTCGGGCAAATCTTTACCAACTTCACGTCACCACTGGGATCTGCATGGATAGATACAGGAGGAGCTTCAAAATTCTTTATTAATTTAATTAAATGGGTCTTGGATATTGAGAAATGGCGAGTTGAAAAGTTAGCGCCCGTTAAACCGGTATATATAGCTTTTCTAGTAATCCCCCTTCCAGCGGCTATCCTGATTCCAGTAGTAGCCAAACGAGAAAAAGAAATTAAGAGAAAGCGTGAAGAAAAGAAAAAAGAGATAAAGATTTCAGAGATTCTCAGAAAGATTAGGGAGGAAGAGAAAGGTAAAGGCTAGGAAATTTTTTGATAAATTTCCTTTAGTTTCTTTTTCTTTCGGCGATACTCGGGATATGCCGTAGCAACCAATGCAAGTCCAATGATAATTGGCACTACGAAGCCTAAAAGCAGTAATACATAATCTACTCCTTGCGTAGGTATTGGAGATTTATAGATATGTATTGCAACTGGAGACGACCAGTAATATCCATAATATTGCTTGTAAACTAGGATAATGAGATAGACGATTCCTTGACTTACCCTAATGTTTGAGAAATCAATTATTGCTCGATAAGATGTCTGGTTAATTTGTTCTGGTGTAACATTAGCGACTATGATACCCAATCTAGTTATGCAAACCCAAGAACTAATATTCTTCACTGGTTCATCATTTTCATCGACAACAATAAATGTAACTGTAATTGATTTGTTCTTCTGATCAAGACGCACATAATTTGTGCTTAATTGAATGTTCTTTATTCGTATTGATGCGTAACGGCCTCCTAGCCAATCAATAATCCTAAAAGCGAGTATTTTATTGTGAAATAGCGGATTTGATAGTATTTCGTTTGATAGCATTTTGACGGATGGCAAAATAATGATTTTTCCTCCAGAATACAGTTCTATAATTAGGATACAAGTAACGTTTTGACCAGAGATTTCACCTTTATCTAAGTAATCATTATTGTTTTCATCAATAAATGTTGAATTTAAGCCCCAAATAAGCGCGTACGCATTGTACGGTAATGTAAAATTCGCTGTAATGTTTTCTCTGATCAAGCCCCACCCATTAGGAATTATGAGTTTGGTTAAGTTTCTGATTAATGGACTGTCTCGTAGAAAGGCCGTATTATTGATAATAACTTCTGAAAAATTCGTGTAATAGGAGCTATTATCCTTAATAATTCCCTTTAACCTATAGGGAAAGTATTTGAGTATGAAATTATTATATTCGGATGCATTACTTGTAGGGAAAGCTATTAGTAATGAGCCTCCTTCTTTTAAGAATTGGACTATTAATTCTTGATCCAGAAAGTCAAGATTTTTAGAACCAAGTATTAACAGGGCATCAACTCTCTCTAGTGGCGAGTAATCGAATATTCTATTAGCTTCCCTTAGCTCATAACCGCTTTCATTTATTTTTTGAAGGAAAAGCGAGAGATTTGCCCGGGGGATATCTAGATCTCTTGTGTAAAGCACAAAGACAGAGGTCTTAACCGAATTGATAAAGGTATGTTTCTTCTGCGATTGCACAGGAGTATATGCTAGTATTGAGAGAGCTAGCATGAAAACTAGTACTGTAGGCAGTACTATATTACGCATTGTTCTTCCACCTCAAGCACTTGAATATTAGCCACAAAAAATCTATTTATAACTCCTATCACTTCTTATTCGAATTGTTTATTGAGGATTATGGTATAGGGGTTTGTAATGAGCATAAGTGTTCTGTGGGAGAATGTGAAAAAGATATGGGAAAAAGGTAGAGGGTACTCTTTAATAGAGCTATCTGATACAGAAAGAGGGAAAGTAGCGATATTTCAAAAGGGAGATAGTAAAGCATACGTGTATGTGACGGATAGGCAAGTTTCAGTCCAGACTGTAAGGAGAGTGATAAATGAGGCAAATGAGAGGGGATGCTCTGAGATAATGATTGCTACGTTAGATAAGGTGACTACACAAGCGGAGGAAGTTGGAAAAGAGAATAATGTGGAATTTATTCATAAGGGGGCGCCCCTTATTTACATCTTTGATCACTGGCTAGTACCAGAACATAGGGTATTACCTCCTGATGAGGCAAAGAGAATCATCGAAAAATATGCCGGCGGGAATCCAGAATTATTGCCTAAGATTTCTGTAAGAGATCCTGCGGTAAGAATCCTACGGGCCAAGCCGGGAGACATCATTGAAATAAGAAGAAGAGTGCCGCCGAAGGAAGAATTAATAAAACGGTATGGAAAGAAATTTGGCGAAAAAGCTTATGAAATTCTGAGAGAGCTTACCCCTGCAGGCGAGGAGATATCTTATAGGATTGTTGTAGAGGAAACAGAGCAGTACCTTTATTAGTTTTATAAAATTTTTACAAATTACCCGCTAGTTGCAGGATTATATCATCATAATTGATATAAGTTCCACAGTATATACACTGAAGCTTTGGCGGATTACGAGAAATCACAGTAAATATGGGACGTATCGGTTCATTTGGTTTATTTGAAATGCACGTGGGGTTTATACATTTTATTAGGCCGATTATTTCATCAGGTAAAGAAACTCTATACTTTTTGACAACCTTATAATCCTTTATTATGTTTATGGTAGCGGTCGGAGCTATAAGGGCTATTTTATCAACTTCCTCTCGACTAAGTATTCTTTCCTCTATTTTTACAATATCTTTCTTTCCTAATTTTTTGGATTCTACATTCATTACTATAGCTACTACTAATCCCTCCATACCTCGTATTCCTAAAATCCTAAGTACTGCAAGAGAACGTCCAGCAGGAATATGGTCAATAACAGTTCCATTCCTTATCTTTCGAACTCTTAATTCTTTATTTACCATTAAAAAACACCTAGAATAAAGTCAAATCTAGGAATTATCGGAAGAAAATACTTTTAAAATGAACGCTAAGCGATTATTTGAAAAGCAAATAAGAGTTCCTGCATGGGGAATGACAATGAGCATAGATTGAAGCAAGCTACCAAGCTCTTGGAGGAGATTCACCTATAGAGGATATACGTTAGAAGAACTATTGAAGATGTCGCTTGATAAATTAGCTGAAATAGCCCCAGCGCGTATTAGAAGGAGCTTAAAAAGAGGGTTTACACCAGAGCAAAGAAAGCTCTTAGAGAAATTAAGAAAGCATCCAAATAAGGTTATCAGAACACATGTCAGAGATATGATAATATTACCAGAAATGATTGGAAGAAAAATAGCAGTTCACAATGGAAAGGAATTCGTAACTATCCGAATTACCCCCCCAATGATATTCCACTA
>JAHKLG010000075.1 GCA_029856625.1 Candidatus Njordarchaeota archaeon
ATGCTGAGTACGCCAGTGCGTGGAGCTTCGCCTTGGACTTCACGTTGTGTCTTACGCATATGTCGAAGAATGATTCGACCAGCTTTTTCCAGTTCGCTATGAGGCTCTGTAGTGTCTTGTCTTTTCCTTTTCTGGCTCTCCGGGTTCTCAGCTTCAGTGTTTTTATGGTGATCATACCTTCACGCCTTGGTTGCTCCTCAACCCATTTTTAATGTCTTCGGCAGGCCTCCTCCTTTGACACCGTTATTCTGTCTATGGGCATCTAATCATGAGAAATCATATTTAAAGCTTATTAACCGGAAACAGCCTCTTTAAGAAATTGATTCTTATAATTTAAAGCTCTTTGAGCATTTTCAATAAGCATCCTTATCTAGTAAGGAGTAAAAGTTCAGAATAATTTATGTTTTCGTAAGAGACTAAAACACGAAAGAAAACATAATGGGTTTGTAAGATGGTGGATCTATCAATAAGGATCGGGAAACTTTGGTTGCGAAATCCCACCATGCTGGCTTCTGGGATACTGGGAGATAAAGCATCATTGCTTGAGAGGGCGTATCGTGCTGGAGCAGGTGCTGTGGTGACAAAATCCTTCACTAGAGAACCTAGAGAAGGATATGTTACTCCCATAATTGTTGGGGTGCCATGCGGTTTCATCAATGCTGTTGGTTTGGCTAATCCCGGCAAAGATGGGTTAAGAAGCATTTTAGAAAAGATTAAGGGGAAATTCCCAGTTATTGTTAGTATTGCTGGAGCAACTGCTGAAGAATTCGTAGAGCTCGCTATTATTGCGGAAGAACATGGTGCAAGAGGCGTTGAATTGAATCTCTCTTGCCCTCATGCTGAGAAAAGAGGACTAGAGATAGGAGCGGATCCGAGAACAGTTGAAAAAATAGTCAGTGAGGTAAAAAGTGTTGTGAGAATTCCAGTGTTCGTTAAGCTAGGGATTTCGGATAATATGATCGAAAGTTGTGTAAGAGCAGAAAATGCTGGGGCTGATGGACTTGTTCTTATAAACACCATTAAAGCGATGAAAATCGATATATGGATTAAGAAACCAATCTTATCCAATAAATTCGGAGGATTATCTGGTCCAGCAATTCATCCCATAGCAGTTAGAACTATCTACGAGGCATATGAGCAAGTTGATATTCCCATAATAGGAGTAGGAGGAATAATAAGTTGGGAGGATGCTGTGGAGTTCTTATTAGCTGGAGCATCAGCAGTACAGCTCGGATCTGCAATAGCATGGAAGGGATATGGAATATTCAAGGAAATTATAGACGGGATCAAGTATTATCTCAAGGCTAATGGCTTCTCATCAGTAAATGATATCATTGGCTTAGCCCATAATTAAGCTGGAGAAAAGTAAAATTCGAAAGTCCTTCTCTTAGAGAGCATGCAGAGAATCATCACTTTTTAAATCCATATTTTTACACTCCTAGATTATATTGAATATATATTCTGCAATAATTAAAATGATGGTGGAATAGTTATGAGCGAAGAAAAGACTAGTGTTTCAGAAATTGATATTATTTTAAAGAGAATAAGGGAGTTAGAGCAGGAGATAGAGCGGTTAAGAAAAGCTGGAATAGAAAGGGCTGAGAAGGAAAAGCTACTGAAAGAACTAAGAGAGCTAGTTTCAGCTACTAGAGAAGCTAATGTTATCAATATTAGAATAGCGACCACAGCTAGGGGAGCTATATTTAGATTAAAGAGAGGCGTATGGGCCTTAATGGGTCAGCTAAAGAAGCAATATAAGGAGAAATTTGATCTTGAGACAAGTAAAAGCAACTGGGCAAAAATGGCTTCTTTAATAATTAGAAAAATAAATGAGGCTGGCTTAACAGATTATCCAACAAAAATTATCATGACCTACGATGTTATTGAGCAGGATGAGAAAGTGATTTTCAAGCCCAAAGAAGCCAGAATCTTAACATTTGAACCTGCTGGTCACTTACTAGCCACCTTTGAAGAGGCTGAAAAAGAGGAAGCTAAAGAAGAAGTAATAGAGGTTAAGGAAGGAGGAGAAGAGGAAGAATAGAAACCTATTTCTATTTTTTCCATTACGCTAGGAAAAACTCATAGGCATCAATAAGCATTAGTATGTCCTCGTATCCAATATCTTTCTGCACTGGCCTAATCCTCCTAGCTCTATAGACCATATTTAGGTCAATTTCTATCGAGAGCACATCTTCCTCGTAGCTTTTTGCATGGGCAATAATATTTCCTAGGGGATCTATCAATATACTCTCTCCAAAGAAATCTAGGCCATCCTGGAAACCTACTGTATTAACATATGCTACATAAACCGTATTCTCAATGGCTCTGGATCTTAAAAGTGGCTTCCAAAATGCTCGTGAAAGTGTAGGGGCTGCTGATGCCACACATATCAAGTCCGCTCCGAGCAAGGCTAAAGTTCTAGCAACTTCTGGAAAGAAAGTATCATAACAAATCATTGCACCAATGCGGAAATTACGAATCTTTAATAAGGGGGGAGAAGATATAGGACCCGGCTTAAAGTACCTATATTCATCAAAGACACTGAATGTGGGTAAATGTCGCTTTCTGAATACAGCTTCAACGCCTTTTGACGATATAAAAACATAGGAGTTGTAGATTATCCCCCGTGGAGTATCAGCTAATTCAGGTATGCCAATTGCTACGTAAGTTTCTGGAAAATCCTTAAGAAACTGCGCTATCTTCTTAGAGCTTTCTCCCGTAACTTCCTCCGCTAGATCGTAAATAGCTTCCTTAACAAGATATCCGGTTAAAAAGAGTTCTGGAAATAGGAATAAGTTTGGTAACCCCGGCTTATGATACTTTTCGATGGTTTCTAAAACTTTCTTAATATTTTTTTCCTTATTGCCTAATTCTGGAGTTAATTGAGCGAGCACAACATTTATTCTAGTCATAATGCTCATCACTCACTTAATTATTCCTGGAGATGTGTTGTAGATGATAACGATACAAGAAATAAAAAACAAATTATTGAGTATTGATCCAAGCTTTGCCGAATCTAGGATTATAGCTTTCTTAAGACATTATTTCAAGAAAACTGGGGCCAAAAAAGCAATAATTGGAGTAAGCGGTGGAATAGACTCATCGGTTGTTTTAGTGTTAGCGGTTAAAGCTCTTGGCAAAGAAAGAGTTATCGCAGTTCTAATGCCCTATGAAGGCATTACTCCGGAGCAAGATATTAGGGATGCTAAGGAATTAATCAGCATGCTTGATGTGAATTATGTAGAAATTTCGATAAATGGTGTTGTAAAAATTTTCGAGAATAAGTTAGTTGGAAGGGGAATCAATCTTTCAAAAGTGGCTCGAGGAAATATTCTGGCTAGAGTCCGAATGGTGCTTCTATATGCTATTGCTAATAGTGAAGAAGGCTTAGTAATGGGATCTAGTGATAAAAGTGAATTATTGCTTGGCTATTTCACAAAATATGGAGATGGAGGGGTAGATCTCCTACCTATAGGAGATCTATATAAAACACAAGTTAGATTGTTAGGGAGACACTTAGGAATACCAGAAAAGATAGTTAACAAGCCAAGTAGTCCTAGTTTATGGAAAAATCATATGGCAGAGGAGGAATTAGGGGCTAAGTATGAGGTAATAGATCCAATACTTTATGCATTAGTGGATCTTAAGATAAGCCCGGATAGAATATTAGAGGTTGAGGGAATTCCGAAAGATCTCGCTAAAGAAGTAATATCTCGTGTTTTTATGAACGAACATAAGAGGAGTTTTCCAATAATTCCGAAGATTTCTAAAGGAATGACGATAGGTTATGATTGGAGGTATCCCGTGTTAGGAAGTTTTCCTTTGTAAAAATATGCGATAGAGTTAAAACTTTTTTTCTGACTATTTTATCAGCTTTTTCACGGTTGTTATCGTTTGTAAATTTTAAAATGTGAAGTTTATTGCGTGAATGGAATGCCTGTTCTTATTAGAGGATATGGGCTGACAAGTGTTGGAGAACACTGGGATAAAAACCTAGTTGACCTAGCAGTTGAAGCTTGTTTGCAAGCATTAGAAACAGCTAATATAAGGCCTGCGGATATAGATATAATCTATGTAGCTAACGCATTAAGCAACTACCTCAACCACCAGGGATTACTTGAAGCTTATCTAGCGGATTACTTAGGGGTATCTGGGAAAACAATTATCAGAGTTGAGAGCGATGGTGCTTCTGGAGGATTAGCTATCCATCAGGCGATCAGGGATATACATAGTGGCGCTAAGAATGTGTTAGTATGTGGGGTAGAAAAATTGACTGATGTACTACCGGCACAATTCATCAGTGCGAGAAATCTTGCGAATGATTGGCTATTCTTATCCTCTATTGGAGCTACTTATGAGGCTTTACAAGCAATAATGCTAAGACTTTATATGGAGAAGTTTAACGCACCGCATGAAGATATTGCAAACCTAGCGGTTGTATCTCACGAGCACGCCGTAACGGCACCTCATGCACAGTTCCCACGGAATATATCCATAGAAGCGGTTATGAAATCCCCCATGGTAGCTGATCCTCTGCACATTTTTGAAATCCCAGCACCAGGAGATGGAGCAGCAGCTGTCATATTATCATCAGAGAAAGGAGATGTAGAAATAATCGGCTCAGGAGTTGCTAATGACGTTTTTAGATTATATGAAAGGAATGATATCTTGTGGCTAGAATCGGTATATATGGCTATGCAGAAAGCTATTAAGCAAGCGGGTATTTCCAGAGATGAGATCGATTTCTTAGAGTTATATGATTCCAGCACAATAATGGGCGTGTTAGAGCTCGAAGCCCTTGGCTTTGCAGAGAGGGGAGAAGGTTATAAGTTAGTTGCTTCGGATGATATAAAGTTAAATGGACGACTACCAGTGAATACTTTTGGTGGACTAAAGGCTCGTGGGGATCCAATTGGGGCTACTGGAATTTATCAAATAGCGGAAGCATATATGCAACTAACAAACAATGCGGGAAGAAACCAAGTAGATAAGGCTAGAATCGGCCTAACCGTCAGTATTGGTGGCATCGGTGCGTTATCTGTTATTAATATTTTAAGAAAGAGGTGAGAAAATGCAGAGGGCTCCTGAGTATTGGAGAAATCAGAGAATTTATCTTCAATTAATAGGTTCCAAATGCAAAGATTGTGGCAAGGTATACTTCCCGCCACGTCAATATTGCTCCAACTGCGGTTCAAGAAACTTGGAGGAGTATAAGTTACCAGAAAAAGGAAAACTCTTAGCATGGACAATTGTTAGGTCGCCATCTAGAGAGTTCGAAGAATACGCACCCTATGTTCTTGGATATATCGAACTTGATGATGGCACCAGAATAATTGCTCAGATAACTGATGTGGAGCTTAACGAACTAAAATCGGGGATGAGATTGAGAGCTGTTATTCGCAAAGGATTTGTCGAAGAGGATAGCGGTATAATAAGGTATATTTATAAATTCGTGCCAGAGGAGTAGAGATTATCCTATCAAGTCTTTTTCCAACTCCTTTATCTCCCTATTCACCTTCTCCAACAATTTTATAACCAAGAGTCTTTCCGAACCTTTTACATTTTCTAATAAGCCTTCTAACATGCGTGAAGCTCTAATGAATATTGCCTGAGCTTGCTTAGTATTCCCGTGATTTTTTTCACTATAGCCCTTTCTTACAAGTTCAATGGCTTTTTCTAGAGAAAGATTGGCCAGTATTCTCCCCATCTTCATCTCGATTTTTACAGAACAGAAGTTAAGGGTATAGTTGTTATAAGTTGTTATAAAAAATAGTTATTGCATATTATATAAATGATATATAACAAATGGTAGAGGGAAAACTACATAAGGTTATTTCAGCTGTTTTTAAGAAAGTCTTCGTAAGTCTTTCTGTATAATTCGGTGTTTGCAAGCTTTTTAACATCTCTCTTATACTTTATCGCGGGACCTATTGTTTTCTCTCCATGGAGCTTTGCCCACTTGTCTAATGGTATAGCATATTTCTTCTGTATATAATCTCTGTAAAGGTCTGGAAGAACATTAAATGCGCAGAAGGGTATTACTCTACCATCAGGCGTTAAGTAGTGAATGTTGCATCTTTCGACCCTCATGACATCATAGTTATAAGTGTCCTGGAAGTGCATCATTCCAAGGAATAAAGCCTTATAGTGGAATTCACCTAACGAGTGATAATCTCTCTTAAGAATAATCTTTATTAATAATCTCCTAATTTTGAGGTGTTTTGGAGCTCGCTTAGCATCAATGAATTTTCTTAAGTTCCATGCTAAGCTTAATAATACACGCAACTTGCTCTTACCATTTCGTAATTCTTCTGCTTTCTCTTTAAAGAATTCCCACAATCCTTCTACATCCACGAAATCTGTTATAGGAACAAATTTCTTCACTATCCTACGACCATTAACTTTTTCATAAACCGGGATAACATAGGTGGCCATTCCGCAAGCTGGATGATTCGCCATTTTTATGGCTGGTTTTTTCGAAAGGGCTTCTATGAAATCGCTGAAAGGATACGTCCATGGAACTGGATACCATGCATCTCTTGGTATCTCGCCATCTGTTTGTTCTTCGATGAGTTTTATTACATCAGGAATAGTAATTCTAATTTTTTCTCTCTCATGCCTTGGAACACTCCCTGTTATAGATACTGGC
>JAHKLG010000076.1 GCA_029856625.1 Candidatus Njordarchaeota archaeon
AAACTATATGCGAATTCCTAAGTTTAAGAATTACATGTCAACTCTGCATTATGTTCTCTCCAAAAAGCTTAGTAAAATACCCAATACTCTGGCATTATAGGGGGACTCGTGGGAATTAGAATATTCTTTAGCGTGTTATAACGACGCCCTACGATGACTATCTCGCTAAAAATTTCTCGAACTAGCTGAAAGGCCCTAAATGAGAGTAAAGAAGGAAGATATGAGGAGAATAAAAATGCGCCAAAGATGGAGAGGCATGTTAAGGCTCTAGTTTTAGTGTGGTCGCCTGAACCCTATGTTGTGAGAAGTTTTAGTTTGGGAATAAGTGGGTTGAGAATTTTTCTTATATTTGGGTTGTTTTTTGGTGTTAAATAATCTATTGTAATGGTGCACTAGTCTATTTCTTAAACCGTTAGCCTCTACAGGTTTCTCCATTAAATTTTCGTTTATAATTCCTAGTTCTTCTACGGCCTCTATGTTTGTGTAATCGTCTTTTAGAGGAATACCAGTATCCTTACATATCATAGCTATTCACTCCTTTTCTATGCGCATTACTTTTTTCACGATACCTCTTTAAACGATTTTATTGAAAGAGCTTGGAATCCATATACTGATTATTAATAATTTTGAGGAATATGAGAAATTAATCAGGTTATGAGACTTGCCACGGGTAAAGTTGATAGCTATACCATCAACATTTACCGCTGATGAGAAGAACTTATTATTAAGGACCTATAAGATAGGCATGGTTGCGAGAGCGTGCTCGACATTCGGTATCACTGACGTTGGGGTATACTATGATCCAGATCCCATGTTTGAATCACACGGGCTTGGAAGATTTATCGTTAAGGTACTCAAGTATTTGAATACGCCTCCATATTTGAGAAAAACTGCCTTTGAGATTGATAATTCCCTTAGATACATTGGAGTAACAGAACCTCTAAAGACCCCTCATCATTTAGATAAGGAGTATAGGGTTCCCTATAGATACGCCTTCGTTATCAGGGATGAAAAGAAAATGCTTAAAGTAACAGATGGTTCTCGAGAATACTGGGTTAGAAAATCTAAAGCTTATAAGGAAGGGGAGAGAATAGTCGTTATTGATACTAAAAAGTTAGTTGTTGTTGACAAACACGATCTCCCGATATACTTTGGTTATGACGTTTTCTATTTCAATAGAGAACTCAAATATCTACTTAAAAAATTGCAAAATAGAAACTTTCTCATAATCGGAACTTCGCGTTATGGGGATGACATTCGAGACGTTAATATTCCAAGACGCGAGAAGATAGCTATAATATTCGGTTCGCCATTTAGGGGACTAAGAGAAATTCTTCACGAAGAAAAAATGATGAAGTATTTCGACTATTATATTAACATAGTCCCTAACCAATTGGTGAAAACTATTAGAACGGAAGAAGCGATCTTCTATACACTAGCAATACTTCGTTATAAGGGAGTAATTTAAGAATGATCACTCTCAGAATATCTTTGAATAGCCAATTTCGCCTCTCTAATCTTTCTATTTCAAGATGATATTCTTTAACACTATACTCTATCCATGATCAGGGATTCTCCCTATCGTATCGCCCGATTCGCGTTTTAGGCTTTATCCTACTTATCTTTTAGCTTTACTATTAATTTAGTTCTTCGACACCCGATATATCCCAGTTGTCGTTCATATACTTCGAATGTTTCTCCATCTGCCGATAAGGGACAATTATTTCACTATCAGTGTTATATCTCGTCGCTGCGAAGAACTTTAACTAAGTCTTTTGCTGTGTTATATAGTTTCTGGTCGTTGGTTACGAGGATTAGATTCATCTTTTTTGCAAAATATAGATAGGCGGCGTCATAGAATGTGATTCTTTTATTGATGCTTATTTCCAGAATTCCCGCGGCGTCCGCTGCACTTATTCTTATAACATTCATTTTAGCAATGATATTACTGAGGTGCTCTAGGAGCAATTTAGCCTCATCGTTTTTCAATGATTTAAAAAGCACGACTTCTTTCCAGATAACATTGCCGATCTCATATATTGTGAGGTCTAGAATGTATTGGCCAAGAATATTATCTCTCCGCTTCCTAATAATGCCCAGAAGAGCATTTGTGTCAAAGAGATAACTCATCGACCCTCCCTATCCTCCCTAATACTCCTAATAACACGATTCGCATCTATCTTAGCCAGTATATCAGAGCAAATCCTAATACTCTCCCTAACAAGCTCCTCCTCACGCTTCCTAACAGCTTCCTCAAGAGCTTCTCTAATTACCCTATTAATGTTTATCCCAAGTCTCTTAGCCTTCTCCTTTAATTCCCTAGGCACCTTCCCAGTCACAACCACAAACTTACCCAAAACTCTCACCTATTTCTTACTCAAAATGGGCATACCATTTAAGTATTACCATATAGGCAATGCATTTTTAGTGATGCATAAAATTGGTCCAAATGGGATGCTTTTCACACTTTAGCTTATCAGATTATATGAATTTAATCTCTCAGAAAAAGTTTTCATTTTACGGCTTTGTTTCAAGTAATTTCTAACTTAATGTCTAGGCGTCATTTTTATGGTGGGGCGGACTCCCAATCCATAACCCGAGCAAGAATAGTACCTTATGGTTTTGTAATGCTATATATCTGTGATAATCCCAGCGGGTAAAGGGTCTTAGGAAGAATATTGTAGTCAAATGCACGGATTTGACTACAATGTTTTCACCCTTCTTAGAACTATGCTAGAATGCTAGACGCTCAGTCAGTAGTATTAAAAGTGTAGGATCTTTAGGAATTCCTAACCAAGCAACTTAACTGGAGTTATATGAGCGTTATGTTTTTCTTATTTTCCCACTTTTATATTTTTGTGGGTGATTTTAATGGAAATTGTAGAAGTTGATAATCGTGGGAGAATCTTAATCAAGAAGAAGCTACGGGATAAGTATAATATCGTTACTGGGGGAAAGGTAGTATTGATAGAGAGAAAAGATGGAATACTAATCAAGCCTTTTAATAGTAGTTTAGAGAAGCTTTCTCATATTCTCAAGAATCTAAAGTGGGATCGTAAAGCCAGGAGGCGTGCTGAAGAATGGCTGTTGAGGGAAGGAGAGAGATCTTAGTTGAGACGGATTTTCTTTTCGGACTAAATCCTGAGGATAGGCTTCATAAGTATGTTATTAGGCTAATTTCTCTTCATAAAAGAAAGAAACTGCGGTGTTATTTAGCTGGGACAGCTCTCTTCGAATTTAGAACCGTTCTTTACTCTCATGGTTTAAAAAGTAGTGATGTTCACGAAGCTTTTCTCATAATTCTCAACACTCTTGAAGAGAATGATGTTGATGTAATCTCTGTTAGGCCGAAACATATATTATCTGCTGATTATTTGAGAACACGATATCCAGAGTTAACCTTCTTTGATTCTCTCCATGCGGGAGTAGCTCTTGAGGAGGGAATACCGCTAGCAAGCTATGATAGAATTTATGAGAGGATCGAAGAAATTTCCTGGATCAACTTAACCACGTTATGACATTAATCTCACTATGTTGTAAATTTTTATTAACAGTTCTAGGCTTCTCTTATTGGGTAAATTTTATAATTTCGCATTACTCGATTAAGAAGTTCAAGCATCTCTGATGAACTAACTATTTCGTATTCTAGCGTGAATCCGCATTTCTAAGAAATCATTAAGAGGAAATGATAATGACTCAAATGCTCCAAAGCCCGGCCATCGAAGAATTAGATGCCTTAATTAACGATTTCGTGACAATAAATTATAGTACTAAAGTGGCGAGGGAGAATGTTAAGTATTACTTAGTCTGGTTAAAGCGGTTTCTCATAGAGAATAATTTAAGATTTGATGAGTTAAAACCTGCAGATATTATTCGATTCAGAACTTGGTTAAGTACAAAGAAAGGCCGACATGGTCGCCCCCTCGCACCGAAAACTATTAGGCAATTGCTTAGCCTTGTAAAATCCTTTTACGATTTTCTCGAAACCATTGGATATTACAACCCATTTAAGGATCTTCCAACAGCTGCTAGGAAGAAAATAACTCCTAGAACAAAATCTGAGAAGGTGCCTCGTGAGTTTTCTGATGAGGAGCTTGAGATGATATTCAGCTACCTGAGAACAGCTAATAGTGATGTTTATCTTGCGTGCTTGATTGCATTTGCCACAGGAGCTCGTCTACAGGAAGTACTTAATCTGAAAGCAGAAGATGTGGTGATAAAGGATTCGGGTGTTTACGTAATAATTCGAGCGGGGAAGGGTTTAAAGGAGAGAGTATCTATTGTTGGTGTCCCCTCAAGAACCGTGGATGGGAAAGAAATAAGCAAGGTAATACCCAAACTTAATGAGGAAGCAAGAAAAAAGTTAATAGAGAGAGCAAAGGAGGTAGAGAAAGGTTATTTATTTGGGAACGAGCTTAGAAGGAAGAGAGTGCGCAAGAATATCCAACAAACACTCTATAGATTAAGTAAGAAACTTGGTATAGAGCTTCACTTCCATAACTTTAGAAGCAACTGGGGAGCAAAAGCATTAGCAGCTGGTGTACCACTAGAATATGTCAGCAGACAGTTAGGACATGCGTATACTTCCACTACGGAAAGATATTATGCAAGGGTAAAAGATGAATACGTAATAGCATTCATAAACTCCCTATTATGAAAATAGGGATGTAAACTCATAACTTACCAAAAAATTAAAGTCTTGTGTGAAGTAAATCTAATGTAAAATGAGATGATGATTGGGCTGCGGTGCTGAAATCTGATGAGCTGCCCACCACCTGATAAATATTTTGATCAGCAGTCTCAACTCAAACCCTAGACATTTAAATTCTCTTACCTCCTATGACTAGATGAAGGTGGTGGGCTGTGACGTCGACCCATCCAGAGTTCAAAGCTAAGCACAAGTATATGAGACATTTGAAGGGAAAGCTGATGATGTTAGACCGAGAGGCTTGTATCTTGGCTGAGAGATACGTTCAACTCAGAGAGTTAAGTATTTTTCTCTCAAGAGGCTTTTTTCATAGGCTATTATCTCTTTCGTATCCCTTTCTAAAGAAAATGAGGAAAGAGCTTTCGTGATGTGACTCCTGAGGATATTCTGGACTTTGATGCCTATATATGCAAAAGAAAAATCTCTCTCCTTACACTAGAAGAAGCTGTCTAGATAGGCTTTTTTATTCCTTAAATTCGCTAAAGTGGGAAAAGATGTTTTGGGAATCTTGAGAGAGAATAAGAGAGCTCTAAAGAGGCAGATAGCGGATCTCAATAAAAGAGCTGAGAAAGTTAGAGAAAAGCTAATCACAGAGGAGGAGTTCACTAAGCTACTTAAAGTAGTGGATAATATGATGTATAAAACTCTCCTATGCTTCCTATACGAAATGGGAACAAGAATTGCTGAAGCTGTCACGGTAAGATTGCGGGACTTGGAGATAACCGATCAATTCATCAGAGTTAGGATTAACGGAAAAACTGGCATGAGAACTGTCTATGTTATTTCATTTTCTGGAGTCTTACAGACTTGGATAAATATGCATCCAGCAAGGAATGATCCAAATGCTTATCTCTTCTACTCTAGAAGTGAAGGCGTTTATAAACTATTCGAAAACACAAGAAATAAAAACGCATACAAAATACTGCACAAACAATTGAGCAAAGAAACAAACGAGTTGGTCAAAGAAGCGATCAAGGAATCAATCATGAAGATCGAATGCCAAACACTCAGCTTAATCCCCTGAAAAAATTCAATCAAATTATGAAACCATTAGCATGGAAAGAGAGGTTCTACAAAGGAACTTAAAATAAGGAACTCAACAAGGATGTGTCCAAATGGGCCAGGTCAGGATGAATCATTATAGCGAAAATTTGAGATTGAAGGAATTTTGTTTGGAAAAATTTTGTAAAAAATATTTAAAATTATTACCATTATTTTCCGTATAATGGTGTCTCTCTTGGGAATTGATGTGAAATGCGCTATTCTTAGATTATTGATGTCTCATGCTGGCTCTATGAGAATTAAGGATGTTGCTGATGCTTTGAATATTAGTTATCGTATCGCCTATAATGCTATCAAAAATCTCGAGAGACTTTCAATCCTCCGAATCACCAGAAGCGGAGTTATGATCGATGACACGTTGAAGCCAATGATAGCATATCTCCAGGAAAAATACGGTTTGTCTAAGATTCTTGATCACAAAAACATAAAGATTTTGGGAGTTTTGTTGAGAAGAAGAACTATTGTGGAAATTCGCGAGGAAGTGAGCACTTCCGAGAAAACCATTAGGGAAAGAATTCTTGATCTCCTTAATTCTGGAATCATCAGGAAAGTTAATGATGGCTACGAAATTGTTGATGATCCAATCCTGAAAGCATTCATTTACATCACGCATAAACGCGTTATGGCCGTTGAGCCTCACGCCGAGATAGCTTATGAAGGAAGAGGAATAATCATTAAAAGGTGCAGGAGAGAGTATGCGTGCAAAGGGGCATTAACAGCATTCTCCAAGTTTGGTGAGTATGGAAATAAGATCGAATCCCCGTGGAACTATTTCGTGTTTCCTGAGATGGAAATTGGGATTGAAGAGGTAATCATCCACTCACTACTCGTCGC
>JAHKLG010000077.1 GCA_029856625.1 Candidatus Njordarchaeota archaeon
AAATGGGAATGGTATTAAGATCCCATCATTAATTGGTCCTAGCCCACCTACATCTAAAGTTATAATCGCTTTTGCCGGCGGATCCTCTGGAGATAAATCACCAATACGGAATACTAATAGGTGTCTTTCACCTTCTGGTGTACATATACGTGTGAATCTCCATCCCTCTAGGGAGAGAATTCCTTCTTTTTCTAGCTCTTCTAGGAACTCGTAGTCCTCTTCCTCTAATGGAATTATTGCACGCGTATGATAAGCAATCGCATTTCCAACATTCTGAACTTCTAATACGAAGCTCACATATGTCTGTTTACCAAACGGGTATGGTTTGGCATAGAATTTCGCTGTAATAACTGGGAATCTTGTTGCTAATTCTGAGTAGTTATAGGGCTTGAAGCGTATGATGATATCCTCCAGGGGTGTTGGCCAGGAATACTCCCACTCCCCAAATGGATCCTTTAAGTGGAGGTAGTATTCGTATCTACCAGTAACGGCTGGGAACGAACTATTAGTTGGTGTACTCTCATATTCATCGAGAATTACTGGGAACGGTATCTTAACCTTTATTATACTGAAGTAGGAGGCGGGATTCCAGGTAATATCACCCGTTCTCTTGAATATATTGTTGAGAGAGATTCTATAGAATCCCTCTTCATCTGGTATTACCGCGTTCTCGGCAATAAATCCAGCGCTAACAACAGGGACAAATTCGGTTCGATCTCCATTCTGATTAATATCCTCATTATCCCTGAATATTGCTAGGAGTAATCTAGCGTATGGCGAATCCCTTATGGCTTGAACAGTTACATAACTACCGAATCCTTCATTTCCTAAGATCGTCGAGAAATGATTCTCGAAGAAAATGTCGAATTCCTCCTCAGACATCAATCCATAGAATATAAGAATTACCAAGTTATTTACTGGTCCTTCTTCCCACATAACGCGCAAGTCTATACCATACGCCGCGCCGATTATCTTCGCCGCTCTGAATGCATTTTGTATAGCATCATCCTCTGTGAATCCGAATGTCAACCTATAAGCAATGACCAACTGCACCCCTGCGGGGAATGTCCATAATGGCTTATGGATATATCTTGACCAATCCAAGCCCTTTCCGAAACTTATCCACAGGAACTCTAAGTGTTGGAATGCTGAATCACCAATATCAAAGCCAACAGTTACGTTTCCCCCGACTACATTAACTACAGCAGCTACGGCTCCGTTCTCTCCATAGAGAATATCAATACTTTCCATTAGAATATTGTAGCTTACTACCGTATTTTCTCCTTGAGCTGGCTGGGCGGCATGAGCCATTGCAAGAATTGGTGCGTTAGCTATTAAAAATAGGGCTAAAGTAGCGATCAATATCTGTGCTTTAACATTCCTCATTAATTTTTCACCATGATAATACTATTGAGCAGTATGGGGGAGATTTTCGATAATAAGAATATGTAATATGAATATAAAAGTGTTTCTATTTTTATGACATGTGTAAGAAAAAATTTACATATACCTAGCGTCCTTCTCTCCTCTTTCCCCATAGGTAAAGAGCTTTGGCAGCCGCTACTAATCTCTCTGGGATAGGATAGGTGGGTATTCCCTCTTTCTCCAATTCTTTATTAATACTGATTGTGTATGGTCCTCCAGCTGCTCCAGCCAAAATTACTTTACCCTGCTCCCTGGCCTTCTTATTTGCTTCACTCATGACTTTTATTATGCCTTCGTTCATTGGAGCATTCTGGAATACAAAAAACACGAAGAGCATATCTACGTTGGGATCATTGAGGAGGCTCTCAATAGCTATTCTGTAGTCTTCTGGTGTAGCGCTTCCCGTTAAATCTACTGGATTTTCAACAACTGTGAACGGAGATAAGCTTCTCCTGAGCTCATCTTTTGTCTTATCCTCTAGTTTGGCTAGTTCTAATCCTTGAGTACTCACTGCATCAACCGCCTGAACCATCGGCCCAGCACCATTACTCACCATAGCTACTCTTGGTCCCCTAGCATATCCATATCTAGCAAGTGCTTTGACCATGTCATATAATTCCTCCAATGTCCAAGCTCTTATTATCCCTGCTTGTTTAAAAGCAGCCTCATACACTCTCCCCTTCCCTCCTAAAAATCCAGTATGGCTAAGAGCTGCCTTCCTCGCTGCCTCGGTCCACCCACCCCTCAGTACAACTAATGGCTTTCTTTTAGTGAATTCCTTTGCCGCTCTAAAGAACTTTCTACCATCTCCTAATCCCTCAAGGTATATTCCAACAACATCAGTATGAGGCTCGTCCTTTAAGTACATTAGGAGGTCTGCTTCATCAACATCCATTTTGTTTCCATAACTAACGAACTTACTGATGCCCAATTCATCCATTGTGGCCCATTCAAGAAGGATTATCCCATACGTACCACTTTGGGTCAGGAACGCAACATTTCCTGGCTTTGGTCTTAGCATTCTCTCTTTGGGCTGGAAAAAAGTATCCACTTTTGTTCTTGGATCAAAAACACCTATGCAGTTTGGCCCTATTATCCTTATACCGTATCTTCTAGCAGTTTTTAACGCCTCTAACTCTAGATCTCTGAATTCTCCACCAAGCTCCTTAAAGCCTCCTGAAATAATAACAATATTCTTTACGCCCTTCTCACCACACTGTTCAATTATTTGCGGAACCATTTGGGAGCGAACAACTATGACTGCCATATCCACGGTTCCAGGAACATCAAGGATAGATTTATAACACTTTAAACCAAGAATCTCGTCCCTAGCTGGATTTATTGGATATACTCTCCCACCCGCTTCTTGGAACTCAAGAAGATTCTTTAGAACCGCATAACCTATTTTCCCGGGAGTTGCGGAAGCACCAATAACCGCTATGGATCGGGGATTAAAGAAACCATTTATTTGCTCATAAATGTTCATGACAATGCACCATTAGGAGAAATTACCAATATTCATCGCCCATTCCTAGACTATAATAATACTAATTATTCATCAATATAATGTAATTATAAGAAACTCATATCAATAGCTCAGACATAGGTGCTGAGAAAGTTCTTTGCTGTTTTTATGCTTAATTCAGATCACAAAAATAAGAAGAATCTTGCTCTGAGTTCGCTGAAAGTTTTGATAAGGAAGGAAATTTGTGAAAAATAAGAATTTCATGTGAGCATCTTAGGAATTATATAAAATATGCGTAGCAGGGGTTAAAAACTCCCTAATCCATTCTGGTTCTGGGAATTTTGAATTCTGAATGCCATTATGTTGAGGAACTTAATAATCTTAATAGAATTTCGGATCGTAGCTTTGGTATTACCTCTGGATTCCTAACCTTTATTGTTATGTCAAAGACAGCTTCCAATCTCGTTAGCGATACCATCGAAAAGCTCACGTCAATCCCATTCTTTTTATACTTTTCTACGAAATCCCTGATTATCTTCTCTATATTCTCTCCATACTTTCCTAGATCAAAAGAAACTCTCACAGTATACACATAGTAGGTCTCACCATTCTTATCGACTCGATAATTTACAACAGATTTTCCAGCAATAGTGCTATTAGCAATAGCTAGGATAGAGCCATCGTTTCTCCTAATCTTTGTATGACTCGTCGTCATTTCAATAACTATCCCCTCTTCTCCATCAATACGTATATAATCCCCAATCCTAAAAGCTCCAGATAGTAATATATAGAGACCAGAAATGTAATCAGATAAGAATCTAGATAGGCCGAAGCCAACAGCAGTACCTATTAGGGCGCTTGCTCCAATGAAGTAATCTGGTGGTATAAAACGAGACGTTGCGATGACTAATAGAACGGCAGCTAATAGTAGGAATCTAAAGAATGTTATAAGACCACTTACAATCCCTACTGGTATATCAAGCTTCTTCGCAATGATCTTGGTTCTCCTAGCAATATACCTATCAACAACTATAGCTGCTATGATCACAATTAATATCTTTAAAAGATCCAGAATCCAAGGGTTCGTTAGTATTATGCTATATAGTGTGTCAATGAAACTCATTCCTTACCCTTCAATAAATTCGTCATCAGGAAATAAGCATAAAAAATGGGAATAAAAGTTTTTAGAACATTTTATCAAGATTTTCTAGTGGTAATCTATGAGCAATCTACTAAAATTTTTATCTATTCATGTGTGAGAGTATCTTTTCTCAAAATGTATAACTGGCGAGAACTGTATATGTGGTGTTTTTGTGCTAATCGTTCGGATTAAGGAAGTGCTGGAAATCTTAAAGAAGGAATTTAGCAAGTCTCCCAAGACAATTAAGAAAGTAATTATTTTTGGTTCTGTTGCACGAGGAGATTATAGACCCGATAGTGACGTTGATGTCGCGGTTATATATGTGGGGAATCTTGAGAAGACTAAAAGTTTTGCTGAAAAGGTTGCGGATAGAATATATCTTGATTTCTCTATTCCCGTAACAATAATTTATATCTCAGAGAATGATTTTGAGGCGGAAAAAACGCAATTCATTAGAACTATTAAGAGGGAAGGTGTGACTATATGGAAAAGGGATTAAGAGACGAGATTCTCCTCCGACTAGAAAAAGGCAAGAAGAAGATTCTTGCTGCTAAGAGATTACTAGATGCTGGTTTTTATGAAGATGCTATTAGTAGAGCTTACTACGGAGTTTTCCACGCAGCAAAGGCGGCGCTGTTACTTATTGGTGATGATCCAAGGTCCCATGATGGAGTTCTTCACTTATTCGGGTTAAGATTCGTAAAACCAAAAATCTTTGATGAAAAGATGGGTGTGATTTTACGAAAATTGAAAGAGATGAGAGAGACAGCCGATTATAACGTATTAGCATTCTTCTCGGAGGAAGAAGTGAGAAGCTCGATTAGGGAGGCTGAAACTTTTGTTAATGAAATTGAGAAATATATTAAAGAAAAACTAGAAAGTTAATTACGAAGCTTATATTCAACATCAGATTCTTACGAATTAATGATCGATTACACACGTTCTCAAACCAGTATCTCAAATAATATTTCAATTATTTCAGCTCCATAATAATAGCTAATATAAAACTCTTCTTTTTAGCCTTCTCAGAGCTTTCTCATATTTCCAGAAATAAATAAGGCTACCAACTCTATCTATTATGAGGAAGAGTGTATATTAGGAGGAGTTCAACAGGTCTAAAGCAAAAAATGCGGGAAGGGGAATAATTTTGGATAATTTAAGTTTTTTCTCGCCTTTTGCCGAATCTTATCCTAGCTGTCAGGATTTTTTCAGAGCTATAGAATCTAGCTGCTATTTGAAATGATACTAGAGTCTCTATTATTAGCGCGACCATACCTAGAATAACTGGCAGGTAAGTCTTGTTCATTATGAAGTATGGAGTTACCATTGGGTTACTGAATGGTATTACTAAGAGGATATAAATCCAAGGGCCGATGGTTCCGAAGGATACGGCGAACATTGAGAAGAAAGCAATAAGGGTAATTGGTAAGATGAGGATCCCTGTTAATGATTGCGCGGATCTAACATCCTCAGCAAATGCGGCGAGTATCGTTACCATGGATAATGTGGATAATAGGGAAAGGAATAAGGAGATCGTTAAGAGGAGATAGCCAATAGCATCTATTCCAAGGCCTATAGCCTCTAGGGGTACCTGCTCTATAGGCATTGACTCGGTTATTGAGGACATGTAATATTGGAAGCCAAGCATATAACCTATAGTACCTACGAGAGATACTATGAGGGAGCCCGTTAATTTCCCTAACAAGATCGTTGATCTATTAACTGGTAATGATAGTAAGGTTTCTAGGGTTTTTTGCTCTTTTTCTGAGGCAACAGATATAGCAGCGAACTGGATAGCCATCATTAATAGAATCATCATAGCTATGGGAATCATGAATGCTTGAAAACTAAGAATGGAAGCGATTGCGCTGGGGGAGATATTTCTTAAGATCTTGCCCTTGTAAATGGTATTTTGAATTGGCAAAATGGGATTCTCTATAAATACTGGGTTAATATTAGGATTAGAGCTTAGCATTACTATGTAAGAGATTGTTTTTCTTAATACATCAATGAATATCTGTACCTTACCCTCAACGCTACTAGCGGCGAAGGAGATATCTCTCATACCAATATAAACCTCAACAACAGTAGGAGTCTGATTATTTATGCACTCTGTAAAGTTCTCCGGGATGACTATGACTGCTTGAACAGTTCTATTCTCTGATAAGAACCTTGGTATATCCTCTCTTTTAGTAACTCCTGACTCATTAACGAAGACTATGGTAATATTGTATTGTTGAAGAGCTACCTTGAATTCCACGGATCCAATTATCTGGTCAGCCATAGACCCTTCATCAAGGTTAAGAATACCAAGAGTGGCTTCTTCATAGGATTTTTCCATGGCACTACTCATTATTCCCTTCATCGCAATGCCCATAATAGGGAACATTATAAGGGGGATAAGAATCATTCCGAGGAATAATCTTGGATCCCTAAATATCTCCCTTAGCTCTTTCTTGATGATGTTTACTAAAGCGCTAGGCATGGACCATCACCTCCTTCACGAAGACCTCTTCTAGA
>JAHKLG010000078.1 GCA_029856625.1 Candidatus Njordarchaeota archaeon
CTTATTATTAATTTTGCCATATATATGACTATATATTCTACATTAATTGTAGAATTACCCCATCCTTTCTTTCAAAATATTTTATCGATGTAGTGTTAATTAAAATATTAAAAAGAGAAAGCTTCATACATAGAAAGATTTAAAAAGATTTTTTCGGTAGGATTTCTCTGATTTCGCTACAATAAATTGAATTGCTGAATAATAATTCTAGGGATGTAAAATGCCAGATT
This sequence comes from Candidatus Njordarchaeota archaeon, assembly GCA_029856625.1. Taxonomy (GTDB): domain Archaea; phylum Asgardarchaeota; class Njordarchaeia; order Njordarchaeales; family Njordarchaeaceae; genus Njordarchaeum. Next base: position 231 of record JAHKLG010000078.1, read on the forward strand.
CTTCCGTAATCTTGGGAAGACTCGAAGAGCCCTGGGAAGTTAAGGACCTGCCCAAATTCCCTGGTTGGGCTGCAATGTTTGGCCCTGGTTTAGTATGGGCGGGTCTTTCTCAGGGGAGTGGCGAGCTAATCTGGTGGCCCTATATAGTGGCGAAATATGGTACATATTTCTTAGGCTGGTTATTCTTCTTCGCATTCTTACAGTACTGGATTAACTTAGAGATAGCAAGATACACAATGGCTACTGGAGAATCAATTTATGAGGAATTCCATAGACTCCACCACTTATATGGCTGGCTTATGTTTATATTGGTATTCATTGTGTCATTCTGGATAGCTGGGTACATCTCTGGTGGAATCGAGGCCCTAGTATACGCTGCGGGCAACTGGCCATTCCCTGGGAATCATGAACTAGCGACTAGATTCTGGGCCACAATTGGTATATGGATTGTTCTGATAATCTTCTTATTAGGACCCGTAGCCTACAAGATTGTCGAAATAGTAGAGGCTGTCGCTGCCTTAGCGAGCTTCTTCGGAATGTTAATTGCAGCTGTATCCATTCCAGCAGTAGCTAAAGTAGCCGGTACTTACTTTGCCTCTCTATTCACCCCCCACTTACCCTTGGTTGGTTTCACATGGCATGATCCCAACCCCATAACTCCTAGAACCGTTACATGGGATCCCGCTGATGCTGCTGTTTTAGTAACGATGATCTGTTATACGGGTGCTGGAGGCTTCTGGAACCTTTATTACTCCTTCTGGGTAAGAGATAAGAATGCTGCAATGTCTGCTTTAATCGGGCGAGTCACAAGCCCATTAACTGGAGAACCAGAAGCGATTCCAGCAATTGGTTATGGATTCTCCGAGAAGGATTTAACTGAATGGGATATGTGGATTAAATGGTTATGGGTTGATAATGCTTTCGGCGTGATCTTTAACCTAATAACGATTATCCTTACAACAATTCTTACATACGCTGTCTTGTTCCCTCAGGGACTCGTGCCAGGCACTGGATTTAAATTATTAAAGTGGCAGGCAGAATGGTTCGGAACAATTTGGGGTGGTGTCGGTAGGATTGCTCTATGGATTCTAGCATTCTTCTTCCTAACCGATACATATATCACTGGTCTTGATGGTATCGCAAGAACTACGGCGAGCAATCTCTTCGTTAACATTCCTGAGGTCAAGGAGAGAATCGATTACAGCAAATTATACTATATAATAGTTGGTTTATTCACAATAATTGCCACCATTGAGGTATGGATCCAGAAGCCCGGAGCACTACTGATATTAACTGGTGTTGGGAACCTATTAATCATGTGCATCTACGCCACGGTCTTCCTGTATTCTCATTGGTTCTGGTTGCCTAAAGTTCACCCAGCTGGTAAGGCTATCAGACCGTCATGGATATCATTCATCTTCCTATTGATCGCAGCGGTGTTCTTCTGGTATGCGTTCTTAGGCATTTATGTCCCAGTAAAGATCCTTAAGATTTCATAAAAACTGCTCATTCATCATTTTTTCTTTTTTGAAAATCTGGACAGAATACGAATTCATATTCTTTTTTATTTCTTCTTCTCCTCGATTATATTGGTTAGAGGTTTTGGAGGAAGCTTCATGACTAAGAAGAAAACTTTTGATATTTCTCAGATCCCCCCGCATTCTCACTGTTTGTGGTGTAGAAAACCGATTCCCCAGGGAAAACTTTTCTGTTCAATTAAGTGTGAGAGAGAGTATAAGCGGTGGAGGCGAAAGAGGGATTTTCTGAGCTTCTTATACCTTGCCGTTGGTTTTATATTGATGATGATTGCTTTATTTCTCATAGGTCGTTAAGGGTGTCAGAATGTTCCGAGGCCCCCCTAGATTAATCTATATTCGGTGGCTCGGCGCATTGTGCAGTGGTGTTCCCTTAGGTCTATTAATTGGGCTATTAATTGTTCTTAGAAGCTTAACCCTTGAAACATTTCTATGGAGTACCTCGCATTTTCTCCCATTAATCTTCTTCGGATATTTTCTTGACATAGTATATAATAGGATTCCGAAAATTTCTAAGGTAAGATACCCGATTGTTAAGATAGGTGCTGGTTGGTTAATTTCCTACCCAGTATCGCAAGTAATTGGTGATTTAGCTTATTATATTTTATCTAGAGATCCATCATATATAGTTCTTTATGTGCAGTATCCTTCAGGCATGTTGATATCGCTCATTCTCTTGGCGCTTGTTTATGCGTTCTTTTTCTATGCTGTGTACATGATTACTCTTAGATGGTATCTTGTGAGAAAACTAAAACCCTATCTGCCCCCTAGGCAACCACAGAAGCGACTTTAAATTCATAATATGCACACCATAGACTTCATGGGAAGATAGAAATGATTAAACTTGATGAGTTATACCTAATGATTAGAGAGAAGAATTATTTGCTTGAGAAAAGCCTTCTATTGTTACCTAGCATAGCTTATGGTTATAAAGATATTTATAAAGAATTGAGTGAAAGAATTAATGAACTTGGTCGCCGTAGCTTAGTATTATTAGCTGAAGCTTCCTTGTTCCTAAATGATATGGAAACCTTTTCTAGGCTCAAAGAGCTCTTCCATTTCTGGTTCCGCAAGGATCCGAAGGAAATCCTTGAATTATATGCATTTATGGTTAATTATCAAGCGAGAAAAACTGATTCTGACACGACAGATATTATTAACAAGGCGTTATCTCTAGTGAAAAATTTGATTATAAAAAGGAGGATAAGGGAGCGTGAGGCAAACCTATTTTTCGAATTATTCTTTAGATACGCGTCACTATTTGGCACAGAGCTAGACACAGTTCTCTTGAGCATCATGAATCTTTATGAAGAGGCCTTCTCTCCTTATAGTTTTTACCAGGTTTTAACAGCTTATCTAAGGCATTCGGCCTTTATACCCCCTCCTAAGACTACAGTGATGAGGATTTATGATGATATTTACCCGAAGATAAGTTTAGAAGACCCCTTCTTAATCCCCCTTATAAGTTCATTGGTTCTCGCACTGAATAGTATTGGTCGCGAGGATTTATCCAATAAGCTCATTGAGGAGCTTTTAAATAAATGGATTGTTCAGCGTGATCCTTCTTCTCTATTTAATTACTCACGGTCTATTCTGGGAAGATGTGGCTTGTTGTTTGCACTAACTACGAAGAAATCTTTAGATAGATTCTTATCTGAGGCTAATAGCACTTTAAGGGATTTGTATGATCTCGTGAAATACGTTAATGAGTTTTATCTAGCGGTATCATCTGGCGAGAAATTCTCTATAAATGATATAGAGGAATTCTTGGAGTATGCGAAAAACATTCTGGAAGAGTCTGTTGGTGAAAGGGAGATCATGGAGGATCCTCTCTTGTATTTAGAGAGCGTGATAAGTAATGTTACAGAAGCAATAGATTCTCTGATAAATAATGTTTATAGCAGCATGCTAATCACTCATAGTTTCTCAAAGTATCGGGAACTCATAGAATTTCTTAAAAAGATTTGCGATGATACCCCTGAGATAGAAATTGGTTTCCGACTCCGATTGAAGAATTCGATCGCTATGTTATCAGCTCCTATTGACAAGAATAATTCCTTAAAGGAGTTCCAAAAGAGTGGAGAATCAATTACTAAAATTTGTAGAAAGGATAAAGAGTGCGTAGCTTGGCTTTCTAATGATTTAGGGGTAAAACTTGGTTACGCATTAGCACTAACCGAAGATAATTCTTTCATGAAGTTAGCCCATTATATTTTAACTAATAAGTATGTGAATAGAAAACAGTTCATTAGGGGATTTGCATCAAGCCTTTATGGCGTGATAAGTATTACTAAATTCGGTAAAAAGTATAGAGACTTAATCCAATAGATGGCTTAAAGAATTATTTTACAGTCTCGAGATTCTATCTAAGATTCCTATTTCTCTGGCCTTTAATTTTATAAAGTCTTTTAGAGAATAACCCATTTTCCTGGCTATTCTTTTCATTACCCTTGTTACTCCGCTTCCATACTGAACTGCTTTCTTCGGTTTTTCACAGACCTCTCTAGGCAATCCAATTTTCTTTCCCAAGACCCTGAGAACGTATTTTCGCTGAGAATCTCTTATCTTGTATTCCATCGGTGTTTTGAATGCTACTCTGATAACGGAAATGTCTAGATATGGATATCTTGCCTCAACGCTATTAGCCATTAAACAATGATCATCTCTCTCTAGGTTGTTTAAGTAGAGATTCTTAAAATCATTAATCATATCCTCTTCTGGGTTCGGAGAACGTAAATACTTTGCATAACCACCGAATAACTCGTCCGCTCCCTGACCAGAAAATACTACTCTGAAACCTTCTTCCCGGACCTTCTCGGCTGTGGCGTATAGTGGCATTCCTATTAACACTTTTAGTGGATCAGCTTCATCTATTGCTTTAATCGTCTTAATCATTAATTCTTCTAATTCTTCCTCTCTTAATACTCTAACTTTATGAGGCAATCTAAGAATATTGGCTACTTTCATTGCCCAAAGCAGGTCATGGGAGTCCTCAAAACCAGTTGAAAATAATGTTATATCTAATCCCTGATCCTTAGATATTTTAGCAATAATAGAACTATCAATACCACCAGAGAAAAGTATTCCAATTGGGTCATAAGCTCTAGAAATAATTGAGTCAGTCAATGCTTTCTCTAATTCCTTAACCAAATTATCAAGATTACGCTCCTTCTTAACATCACCGAGCCAATCGTTCATGTCAAAAACTTTCTCAACAGAGAAACCATCCTCCTCTATTACCAGTCTATACCCTGGAGGAAGCCTATGCATCTCATGCACAAACTTTCTCAAAGCTTTTCTCTCAGAAGCAAATAAGATGATGTTGTCTCCAATACCATAGAATAGTGGACGGAGGCCTAAGAAATCCCTATATACTAATATCTTAGATTTCGCTGCATCATATATCGCGAACGAGAATCCCCCTATAATGCGATTTAGGGAATTCTGCTCAAAAGCATGGAGAATAACTTCTACGTTTGCATTAGTAGAAAACTTATGCCCCTTTTTCTCGAGCTCTTCTCTCAGCTCTTGATAATTATATACCCATCCATCGCAGACAATCCATAATTTCTGGTTCTCATTAGCAATTATCCCTGGATATCTGCCAGAAATAGCTAACATGTTATACCCGATTCCGATTCGCCCTCTAATAGACGGGATATCTGACTCATCAATCCTCCGTCCATCAATTATATAACCAGAATAATCGGGTCCCCTATGCTTTATCATAAGAAGCATTTTCCCTAGAAGAAAACCAGCTCTTCTCTCTAAAAAATCATATATTCCCGCAATACCACACAAAAAAACCACCAAAAAGTTATAGGGGTGTGAATTATGGTGATTGCTTTTTCTTAACAATGTAAGTATATTTCATTAGGACTCCTTCTAATTCGCCAGTAATTATCCAGTGATTCACCATAGCGAGGAGAAGATAAGGTGGTATATCGTACTGTCTGGCAAAATCTCTAAGATCGATCGAAGCTCCTTCTGGGAATTCCTCTCTTAGTCTAGTCTTTATAGCATCTACAGCAGTAGCATTGAGTAGGAATTCCCTTCCTTTCCTCGCCATCCCTCTTAATGCGAACCCTATGAGTAGATAACCGATTATAGGTACGAAAAGGTATACTAATGAGCCTATTTGAATAAAGTCAGACTTATTAAGGTCACCAAACCTCCAGAAAGCTATCGTTATTAAAATATGACCTATTAAAGCTAGTATTCCACTACCCAAAAATCCAAAAATAATCAAGCCAATTGCTAGATAGATTACTCCTCCAGCTCCTCCACTAACTGTAGAAGAAGTGCTTGAATATGATAATAGGGTCAATACGGTTACCATCATAAACAATACAATTCCGATGATTGCCAACAAAGGTCCTGTTGAGAAAAATCCTTCGCCCGATACACGTTCTAATTTCCTTGTTTTTATTAGTGCAACTATTTCAAAAAGCCAAGCCACCAATTCTAAAACTAAGCCCAATAACATTGTACCTAGTACGGAGACGGTAGAAATACCTCCTCTACCTATCATTGGTATAAGTGAAAAAGGGGAAGACAACAGTAGTAATATGCCAGAAACAATGTACCAAGTTCCGACATCCCATACTATATCATTATATTCTCCTGGCATAAAAAAGATGGATTCCATACTTATTCATCCTCCGAATCCTTTTAAACGAATATATGTGATAAACGCGTTTAAAA
>JAHKLG010000079.1 GCA_029856625.1 Candidatus Njordarchaeota archaeon
GTCAAATAAATCTTCCTTGGTTTCTTTTGGCCATGGATCGAAGATCAAGTTATACCCCTATAACTAAGTTATACCCCTATAACTAAGTTATACCCCTATAACAAATCGGTAAGCAATATTTCCCTATAAAAGCTTATTGTGTGCTAATTGATAAATTAAGAGAAATAATTATGATGATATTAGATCCTATATTAAAAAGTCTTCCTAAGTTCTACGATAAAACTCAATTATTAGCTTATTAGGAAAAGAGTTAATATTTTTTGTAGTGGAAATCATTGGGTAATATTAAATGATCCCTGAACCCTAATTAAGACTTGGTTTTAACTGGATTGAGATTTCTAAAATTAACATATGGATAATAAGCTCGTTATTCAGTAGTTATTTGACCACTTGGTATATCTATTATGACGCGACGAATTTTAAGTCTCCAGATTTTTTCTGGTGCTCCACCTTTTCCAGTTTCTCTATAACCTACAAGCTCTATGATTCCCATATTTTCAAGGCTATCTAAGTGATAATAAAGTAAAGAGCGGGGTATCATTAATCCATACCTACTTACTAACGATTCATAGATCTCACTAGTAGTTTTCTCTCCCTCGCTCAGTATTCGAAGTATCGCCCATCTAGGACCACCCGCTAAAGCCCCTAGAAATAACATTATGCTATGAAGCTCGGGATGTAAGCGGCCCCATCGCATTCGCCTAGGCAATGATCTCACCAATTATTCTTAAGAGCTCTTGTAAATTATTTGATTTTAGCAATATCATAGTTCGCATCCCATATCATTTTTAAAAGGTTAATATTTCATACAACCTCTCTTAAAGGATTATTCTGATGCATCATTACGTACTCTTCTATTTTCTTGAATGTTTCTTCGTGTATTCCATGTTCTATGTAGCAAGCATCCTCCTCGGCAATATCCTCAGGAACCCCAAGCGCAATAATCAAGAACTGCTTGATGATTATGTGACGCTTATAGATTTCCCTAGCTATTCTCTCTCCTTCTGGTGTTAATGCAATAGCATTATATTTCTCATACGAGATGAGACCACGATTTTTTAACTTTTTCAGGAAATCTACTACACTCGCGGGTTTAACGTTAAGTATTTCTGATAGATCTTTAATACGGATAAATTTCTTTTTCAGAGAGAGAATATAAATAGCCTCCAAGTATTCTTCTTCGCGCATAGAGAGCTGTAATTTCTCCTCAATACTAGTACTCATGAAATCAACCCCATAATATTGCGTTAACTAATAAAACCTATTTCCTCCAACCCCGCCGTCTTAATCTTCTTCCTCTCCTCTTAAATCTTCTCCAGAATCTAGGCCTAGCATATATTAGCTGATTATAATACTGCGGTTCGAAACTCTGGCTAATAGGCTGAGAGGAAGCACCTTGCCATAAACTATATTGTGGCGGATGAGAAGAATAAAATGGTTCAGGTGGAGGCAAGATAAAGTTACGACGTTTTTTCCTCCTTATGACAAGTACTAATATAATTCCTATACTGCCAAGTAATCCGTAAAGCAGTAACTTATTAGTAAAGAGGAAAGCGATTAAAGAGTCCAACATTTGGATCATCATATTACAAATGTATTTGTAATATTATTAATACTTTAGTCATTCCTTTTTAAACTTTAACTATCGTAAGGTCAACCCTATTAGCTACTTTCTAGAGCTATCTTAAGCAAATATTTATAAGTCAAATTCTAATATTACAAATCTAATTGTAATAAGTTCTTAAGAGTCTGGTGAGTTGAAATGCCCAGATGGGGTAGAAGAGGCAGAAGATTCTGGTGCAGAAGATTTAGCGGATGGGGGAACTGGTGGACAAGAGGATACTGGTGGAGAGCTAGGTATTACTGGCCGGGATGGTGGGGAACGAATTTCTCTGGATGGGGATGGTGGAAATGGACTGGTTTAACAATTACTCCTCAGCAAACACAATCTCAGCAGACTACGCCACAATCTCAATGGGCTCCGCAATATACGCCTCCCCAGCAATATACGCCTCAATCTCAGAATCGATTCAATCTTCAAATGTCTCCTGAAGATATCAAGAAACGGGTTAAAGATATTCTCTCTTCAGCAATTTTAGGCGAACAATATCCTGGTTATCCATATTACTCGATAATCTGGAATGGCAATGTAGTTGGTTATCTCTGGGAGAAAGTTCCTCTTAATAAGTTAGAGATAGGCAATGTGACGTATTTTAACGGTCAGTGGCATGTTTCATTAACATATAAGGGTAAGATTGTTGGATATGTTTGGGTATGGTGAATAACATGGTGAAAATAGCTGTAGCTGTTGAAGCGAATAATGGGTGGGACTCCCCAGTAGCATATAGATTTGCCCGCGCCCCATTCTTTGCTATCATAGATATTCAGCCAGGAAGAACAAATCTTCAAATAATTCCTAATCCCCATGCTATGGGGGGTAGAGGAGTTGGGCCTCTTGTAGCTCAATGGCTAGCAGGAATGGGTGTTCAAGTAATAATTGCTCCTCATATCGGTCCTAATGCTTCGGCAGCTCTCTCTAGTTTGGGAATTCAAATAAAGATTTCGCCCCCAGGAACCCCCCTAAAACAAGCTCTAATCATGCATGGGTTCGGTGGAGGATTCTGAGTTTGAAAAAGAATCCAGAAATTGTAGTTGCTAGCGGTAAAGGAGGAACTGGTAAAACAACTATTTCTTCTTTTCTTATTACTTTTCTTTGGAAAAAAGGTCTTTCAGTGGTAGGTGTTGATGCTGACGTTGAAGCGCCTGACCTTGTTATTGCTTTAGGTGATCATAGGGAGGTTTCTAGGGAAACAATTATTGATAGTAAAGTAGCGGTAATCGATTATAATTCATGTTCTAACTGCGGGGAATGCTATAAAGCATGCCAGTTTAATGCTATTGAATGGGTGAATAAGCCAATAGTTATTCAAGAGCTCTGTGAAGGATGCGGAGTATGCTCATACGTGTGCCCAGAGAAAGCGATCAAGATGAAACTAGTAGAGACAGGGGACTTAATAGTATATGAGACTAAATATGCGCCTATAGTGACTGGAGAATTGAGAATTGGGAGAAAGCATTCTGGAAAATTAGTGGAGATGCTTAGGGAAAGGGCCGGAAAAATTAAGAATAAGGGATTGGTCATTATTGATGCAGCGGCTGGAACTGGTTGTCCCGTTATATCTTCTATAGTAGGAGCGGATTACCTGATAATAGTAGTGGAACCAACGCCACAATCATTGAGAACAGCTGGTAAAATTGCAGATATTGGGAATTTTTTCAACACAGCTATGGGAGTCGTAGTGAATAAGTATGATCTTAATCCTAGCTTCGTACAGCACGTTAAGAAATGGGCAAATGAGCGTAAAATAGAGTTTCTAGGGCAAGTTCCTTATGATGAAAATGTTGTCAGAGCATATGTAAATGCAAAGAGTTTACTCGAGTACGCACCGAACAGCCCAGCTACTAAGAGTTTAGAGAAAATTTTGAATGCATGGTTTGAGAAATTGTTTGAGGAGGAAGCGTGAATTGGTAAAGATAATATGTGTTGGCGGAGGAAAGGGAGGTACTGGAAAGAGTAGTGTGGCGGTAAACATGAGTATTCTCCTAACCGAAAAAGGCTTCCGAGTTTTATTAGTAGATGCTGATGTGGAATCTCCAGTCGATCATTTATTACTAGGGATTGTTAGGAAAAAGATTGGGGAGGTTAAAAGCTTCCTTCCAAGAATAGATTCGGAAAAATGTATTCGATGTAGTGCGTGCGCTAGGGCTTGTCCAGAGCATGCACTAATAGGGTTAAGAGGTCAGGTACCAACATTATTAAAGGAGCTTTGCGAGGGCTGTAAATTATGCTATTATGTGTGCCCCGTGAAAGCGATTATGGATAACTATAGGGTTATAGGTGAAATTTATGAGGGTTCTAATGGGCTAGTTCACTTGATTCAAGGCGAAGTATTACCAGGAGTTAAGCAACATGTAAACGTGACAATAGCAACAATAAGATATGGAGAGGATTTCTTCGAGAAATATGATTATGTCATAATAGACACAGCCCCAGGAACGGGGGCAAACATATGGTTCCCCTTAATAAAATCAGACTTAGCAATAGCAGTTACGGAACCTACTCCACTTGGAGCGAATGATTTATACCGATACTTAGAGCTTGTAAAGAAGGCACAGAAGAGGTTTCTGGTTGTGCTTAATAAGGCTAATATTCCTGGAGGGAGAAAAGAACTTGTGATAAAAGTTGTCAAGAAATATGGAGGCGATATTATTGAAATACCCTACGATAGAGAGTTCCTAGAGAGCTATATTAAAAACAAGCCTATAGCGAGTTTGAGCCCAAATTCTGGGGTGACCAAGGCATTAAGGGAGTTAATAAGGAAAGCTTTAACAATACTAGAATCATAATCTATTTTTGAAAAATGATTTATGATGTATTTTCTGGATGCGTTATTGACGAGGATCAAATTGACCACAGAAATAGAGATATCAAAACGCGACGAAGAATATCTGGAGGCCATGTACATCCTATTTCTTAAGAAGAAGTCTATTAGGGTGAAGGACTTAGCTAAGCTCCTTGGTGTAAAACCTTCAAGCGTCGTAAATTATCTCAAAAAATTAAGGAACTTGGGTCTCATATCATATGAAAAATACGACGTGATAGCTCTATCTCCCGAGGGTGAAGAAATAGCTAAGAGAATTTACAGGCGTCATGAGATTATAAAGAGGTTTCTCACGGATATCCTTGGGGTTCCTGAGGATATTGCCGAGGAGGATGCTTGCTACATAGAACATGGAATACACGAAGAAACATTCAAGAAAATAGAAGAATTCACACGGAAGCGCATTAAAAATAGTAAGGTTAAGGATTGATCGGCAGACACTAATTATCCGTGGGTACTTTCTTTATTAACTATGTGTTGAGGATTACCCATAACCCTCAAGGAACAAAGTTTAAATAAAATTATAATTGTATTTGTAATATTACTAAATATATTGGTGATGCATATGGCAGCGAGTAATCCTTCCATACCTAAGAAAAGGTTTCAATGTGGAAACTGTGGAAAGATTATAGAAGTACCTTACGGAGTACCTAAGCCAGCGCAATGTCCTTACTGTGGGGCTCCTGGATACATGATTCATAGAATAGATAAGGGACCTTGGGGTAGATGGGGCGGTCCCGGAGCAGGTCCAGGGCCTGGCAGAGGTTATGGAGCAGGAAGGGGAAGAGGGAGACGTTGGGGTGGTTGGTAAGCTTTCTAGTTCTCTAAATACATAATTTTTTGATTTTTGATTCTGGTTCTCTTCATTTTAGTATTTGTTATTTTTATAGAGGCTCCAGTATGCTCTACTTCATCATTCTGACGAGAGTTTGTAATCTGCGTTGCTTATATTGTGGAAATGATCCTGATCCACGTATAGAACCCCTAGAGATTACTTATGACATTTGGGACTTAAAGCGTTTCGTGGAGAAAGACCCCGAGCCAATCATAGCATTTTACGGTGGTGAGCCTTTACTCAGAATAAATCTTCTCGAGGAGATAATGGATAATATTAAGGCTAGGCACTGGGTGTTGCAGACTAATGGAATTTTTCTAGATAGGCTTGAGGAAAAGTATTTGAAGAGTTTTGACACCATTCTAGTTTCTATTGATGGTAGGCCTGAGATAACGAATTATTATCGTGGATTAGGGACTTATGAAAGGGTTTTAGAAAACATTAAATTGATTCGAGAACGAGGATTTGAGGGAGATTTAATTGCCCGAATGACTGTTTCTGGTAAGACTGATATCTTCCTCGATGTGAAGCATTTAGTAGAGCTGAAGGATCCTAATTTTGATCATGTTCATTGGCAATTAGATGTTTTATGGGATTCTCCTCCTTATCAGAGATATGATGACTTTGATGCATGGGTTTCCAAGAGTTATAATCCAGGGATAACGAGGCTCGTGAATTATTGGTATGAGAAAATGGTTAAGGAGGAGAAAGTTCTAGGCATCATCCCATTCATAGGAATTATGAAGACACTTTTAAGAGGAGAGAGAACGAATCTAAGATGCGGTGTCGGGATAAATGCCTTTACAATAACTACTTCTGGGAGGATAATAGCTTGCCCAATAGCTCCAGAGTTCGAATGGAATTTTCTAGGAGATATTTGGAATACGGAACCCGAGGAATTACCATGGAGGGTCACAATATCTGGTCCTTGTCTCTCATGTGACATATATCATATATGCGGAGGGAGATGCTTATTTGCCAATAAAACCATGCTATGGGGAATTGAGGGGTTTAGAAAAGTATGCCAGACAGTTCGTCATTTAGTAAATGAGTTAGAGAGGATAAAGCCTAGAGTAGAGAGATTGATAGATGCTGGTGTTATAAGCGAGAAGGATTTCGATTATCCGCCTTTTAATAATAGCGTAGAAATAATTCCTTAGAGAATGTTTTGTCAAAAA
>JAHKLG010000008.1 GCA_029856625.1 Candidatus Njordarchaeota archaeon
AAGTCTTAATTTTTGGTAAAATAATTGTTGAATGGAAATCAAAATCGCTCTTAACATTATTGCCTAGATATTTGGGCATAATAGAAAAGAGAAAATCCATTAATCTTTCAGAAACAGAAATAAATTGTAATAATTGTTTCATGCGAAGCATTATTTCTAAGTGTGTTCCAATAGTCCTTTTCCACATTCTCTCATAGAGATGAAGAGATCTTACCTCACTATTTAGATAATGATGAATAACCTCTGCTGCTATTTTCGCGCTCAATCCTCCGAAGACCACCCCACCTCCAGTAGTTGGTTTTGTATGACCAGCCGCATCCCCTACGGCGATTACTTTTTTCCAAACCATCTTTTTTAAAGGAGGGCCACTCACAACGATACCTCCAAAAGTTTTAAGCACATTTATTCTTCCCAACCTCTTTCTCGCGAACTTTTTTACGAAGACGAACATATTGCGATTAACATGTTTACTTGCAACGCCTACTCGATAATTACGATCCCCAAGTGGAATTATCCATGAGAAAAAATCTGGCACATTAAAATGTACCTCTACAAAGTCGTCCTCTAGCTCTTCCGAACCTCTAACATCAATTTGCAAGGCGGGCAGTAAGCCTTTAGTATGTGTTCCCGGAAATTCCCGAATTAATAATCTTCTAGCTCCTTCCGCATCCACTATTACATGAGCATTAATTAGTTGCCCCTTAGATGTTAATAATTTGCCATCCGGAGAAATTTTCCTGACCTTAACCCCTAATCTACTTACACCGCCATGAGAAAGAAATTCATCATGAAGCATGGTATCAAGTTTTACCCGATCAATAACCCAAGCAACGGGTTCATTATAATATATTTCTATGGGACCTTTCTTTTTTGAGAAAAAACGAGCCCCCCTTATCTTGTTTATAATTAAGCCGTTTTCTCTCACTTTATTCCTTAGACCTATTCTTTCCAGTCCAGTAATACCGACTAATCCAGCACAATGCGGAGGAAAACCAACTCTTTTGTGCTCTTCGAGTATTAATACATTATAGCCTTTCTTAGCTAATTCTGTTCCTATAAAATTTCCAACGAAGCCAGCTCCTACTACAACTACATCGAACATCGCTAAGACCTTAAACTATGGTTATATTCTCTGCGAATTAATTATGAAAAATAGGTAGTATGACTAGGATTAAAGTTGTATTAATTCCCTGACTAGGATAAACATGAAAAGAGATGCTAATTATGGGAGATCTAACGTGTATGATTCCCGTGAGATAAGGGACTATGTCCCCGAGATCCATCTAAGTTTAAAGGGAGAAGAGATAATCAAATTAAAGACTCATCCGATAATAAATGTCCTCAAAGAGCATTTAAAGAGGGAAAAAAGTTTTGGTAATAATATTATTATTCACTATGATTTAGACCATGATAGATGCTTGCATGTATTCTTCTCCGAAGAGAAAATTCCCGTAACCACTGCTTATGCCCTTATTACCTTAGGGATAACCCGTTTAATGCCTAAGGAGGCTCTTGTAAGGATTATTAAGGAGAAGATGGAATCTCTGTCAAGAAGAATATTAGAGCTAGAAAAGACTATTTTCCAGCTAGAAAATAAAATGTTCGAAGACTCTATGGATGTCCCTTTCCTACAAAATATGCTCGAAGAATTAATGGATATGCTCTATGAGTTGCAGGAAAAGAAAACATGCATTGAGTCTGCGTATAAACTCCTAACACTTCCTGAGACAGCCTATGAATATATCCCTGCTAGGTTAAGGAAGACACCAGATGGGCAGGAAATATTAGTTGTAAGAGAAAAGGATCTCGTCTGGTCATTACCTTTCCAAGTATTTAAGAAGAAAATAACTCCTCATCAAGATAGGTGAGAATACAGCCAAAATTTTGTTCTAGCTCCTTAATAGTAGCAAGTAGTGTTTCCCGATCAATCTTAAGTAAGTGGGCAGCACAATTACAGTCGGTTGAGCCGAATTTAGGAATTATCACCAGCGCGCCTTTTCTTAACAAATCATCTGCTAAAGCGCACTCTAATTTCTTGCTCTCTATGATCAGTACAACTCCCCGAATTTTAACACTATCATGAGTTGTTAAGTAATCGATATGCCATTTCTTCTTCTTTAACCTATTGAAATGCCTCAATACCCTCGCTTTAAGCCCTCCAGGACCCAAGGCCGAACCAACATACGCATATAATCCCGGTGTTATAATGTATTCCCCTAGCTTTCCAACTCTAATTTTAAACTCCTTAAGAACTTCCAGTATGAGGATGTAGGATCCCTTCTTATCTGGAATATTTAAAGCTGTAATCATGCCTATCACGTATTCTTAAATTATCATTTCGGCCACAGCTTTGTTTAGTTAATTCCCCTTTACTAAAAATGTGAGAGTAAAATGAAGATAAAGATACTAGGTGCCGACTCTCTCGGAGTACGTAGCATGGCAACGTATATTGAAACTAAGGATGCTCGAATTCTCATAGATCCTGGAGCCAATTTAGCTCCTAAGAGATTTGGACTCCCTCCTCACCCCCTCGAAGTCGATAGGCTCAATGGCGTATGGAGAGAAATAAGGAACTACGCAATGAGAGCAGACATTCTCATTATATCTCATTATCATCTCGATCATTATCATCCAGAAAGGGAGATTGAGATTTATGAGGGTAAAGTGGTATTCCTTAAGCATCCTACCCTTAACATAAACACTAATCAAATGCAGAGAGCAAATATATTCCTTAGCAAGATTAGAGAAATGGCGGATATTATAGAATTCGCGGATGATAGAGAATTCTTCTTCAATGAAACCCGCATATTATTTTCAAAACCAGTACCTCACGGAATTAATAAGAACCTTGGGTACGTCTTAGAAATACTAATTGATGATGGAGAAAAGAGATTCCTCTTCACAAGCGATACTCAGGGCTTACCTACCAAAGAACATATTGAGTTTATACTAAGAACAAAACCCAATATAATTTTCTTAGATGGACCGCCAACCTACTTATTAGGAAGTAGATATGAAGAAAAACATCTCAAAAGTTCTCTGGAGAGATTACCCGAAATAATTAGTAAGTGCCCTATTGAGAAACTTATTATCGATCATCATTTTTTACGTGACTTAAACTGGACTCAGTATCTTATAAAGAACAATCTGCATAGATACTTACTCGAAAAGAAAATAATTACAGCTGCCGAATTCTTGAATAAAGAACCGGATCTACTTGAGGCACGCCGTAAGGAATTATGGCATAGAGAACAACATTAGTAGTGCTAAAAATTAATATTCGTTTTTGCTTTAATGTTATGATTTTCTCGTCATTTTAAAGGATTTAATAGGGAGTTGAAATGGCTAAACATATTGTTGTAGATTCTACCCGCTGTTCTGGTTGTAAGATATGTGAACAAGTATGTGCCAAGACTCATTATGGAGTTCTTAACATTTCTAAGTCGGCAATAAGGATCCATACTGAATTTACGCCGGAGAAGATATGGCATGAACACAGTGTTTGCCAGCAATGCGGTCCTGATGCTCCCTGTATAAAAGCTTGCCCAGAAAATGCTCTCTATTGGGATGCGGAGAAGAACCGCTTGGCGATAAATTTAGAGAAGTGCGTTGGACATTTCAACTGTGTAGTTGCTTGCCCATACAACGCTATATTCCGCCATCCAGGGCTGAAGCACCCTATTTTCTGTGATTTATGTGATGGGGACCCTCAATGTATGAAATGGTGCCCGATGGGCGCTATTAGGTTGGTTAGTTAGGGGTGATTTTTGTGGAGTGGAAGGGTGGATGGGTTGGTAAAATCCTTAGAGTAAACTTGTCTAAAGAAGAGGTAAAGGAACAGGACCTGCCCAAAGATCTCGCTCTCGAATGGATTGGAGGAAGAGGTTTCGCTATTAAGATTCTATGGGATGAACTAGAACCTGAAACCGATCCTTTATCCCCCGAAAACAAGGTGGTAATAGCTACTGGACCTCTTACTGGAACTATTACGCCAAGCAGCGGGAAACTTGTTGTCGCCTCGAAATCCCCATTAACTGGCGGTTATGGAGATGGGAATATCGGAACTTATTTTGCTCCAATGCTAAAAATGGCAGGTTATGATGCAGTAGTGCTGGAAGGAAAAGCGAAGAAGCCAGTATATATCTACATAACACCAAATGGCGTCGAGATTAAAGATGCTTCACATCTATGGGGGAAGAGTACGATAGAGACAGAGATTATTTTGAGGGAAGATCATGGAAAGAATATTGGGGTTATATCCATAGGCCCTGCTGGTGAAAATCTCGTTAAATTCGCGGTTGTGATCTCTGAATATGGTCGAGCAGGGGGAAGACCTGGCATAGGCACTGTATTTGGAGCCAAAAAAGTCAAGGCTTTAGTTGCTGAAGGATGGAACGATATCCCCGTTGCTAATATTGATGAAGCATTCAATCTAGCATGGGAAGCTAGAGTGAAACTCCTATCTCATCCCGGTTATCGCAAATGGATCGGCCAAGGAACGATGATGACTATTGAGTGGTCACAAGAAGCTAGCGTGCTGCCCACTAACAATTTCAGTGAAGGCGTTTTTGACGCCTATATGAATATAGGTGGAGAAACTATGGAGAAAGTATACAAATTGCTTCGTAAGGGTTGCTTCTCGTGTCCAATGCCTTGTGGGAATCTCTCGATAGCTAAGATGGGCAAATTCATGGGTACATGGGCTGAATTAGATTATGAGAACGTTGCAATGCTGGGCTCAAATATCGGAATCGGGGACATGAATATTGTTATTAAGTTAAATAGATTAGCTGATGAATGGGGTGTCGACACAATCTCACTAGGAAACGCAATTGGTTTTGCAATTGAATTATATCAACGCGGAATCATTTCTCAAAAGCAAACAGGAAAACTTGAGCTTAAATGGGGTGACGAAGAAGCGATACTTGCGCTTGCAGAGAAGATCATCAAGAGAGAAGATATCGGTAAGCTCCTAGCAGAAGGGACAAGGGCGGCAGCTGAGAAAATTGGTAAAGAAGCTCCAAAGTATGCTATCCAAGTTAAAGGTCTTGAAGTGTCTGCGTACGATTGCCATGCAGCTCCAGCGATGGCTCTATCATATGGAACTTCTCCAATAGGAGCTCATCATAAGGATGCTTGGGTTATTTCGTGGGAAGTCAAGATAGGTAGAGATAAACTTGATAAGAGCAAGGTTGATAAAGTAATTGAGTTCCAGCGGATACGTGGCGGATTATTTGAAATACTAACAGTTTGTAGACTGCCATGGATAGAGTTAGCGCTGGATCTTGAATATTATGTGAAACTCTTCCACGCCGTTACGGGTATTAATTATACACTAGATAACTTCTTCTTTATCGCGGATAAAATCTATAACTTGATAAGAGCATTCTGGATTCGGGAATATGGTGAATGGAGAAGGGAGTATGACTATCCTCCAAGAAAATGGTTTGAGATACCGTTGTCAAAAGGACCATTAGCTGGTGCAAAGCTTACAAAAGAAAGCTATGATAAACTCCTTGACTGGTACTATGAAGCTAGGGGATGGGATAAAAACGGAGTGCCAAGAAAGAGTACATTAGAGAAATTCGGTTTATCATACGTAATAGAGACTCTAGAGGAGAGAGGAATTACATTATCTGAATAGTTCTTTCTCTATTTTTCTTTTCTTACATTTGTAGTGACCAAAGTTATAATTGCTATTTTGGAATGTTATTATTTAAAATGCAAAAATGTATCACACAGATAGGTAATGCGTTATTTATCCTCCACTTAGAAAGGGCATTATAGAGATCGTATCTTCATCTTCTAGCTCGAGTTTAAGATCATTTACTGCCTTACCATTTACGAGAACGATTATATTTTCATTTAGAGCTTTTTTCTGCATAGAATCAAATAGCACTTTCTCGATTGATCTCCCATATTTCTTAACTATTTTCATTAAGAGATCTCTTAGTGTCGCTCTGTCAGGTAATGAGAATTCCTCCTCGCGGGTGTCTTGAACTAACTGTCTGATATAGGCAAAGTATCTGACTTTTACCTTCATGATCACCCCTCCCCAATCTTTCTCCTATACTCATCAATATAACTCATTATTTCCTCATATTTTTCATCTGATATCAATGAGTTCTTATGAAGGATCCGGAAGAGATCTGTTACAGTTAGCAAAGAATGTAGCTTAACTCCCATTTTCTTTAATCTCTCTCTTGCTCCCTGCTCCCTATCGATCACTACAAATGCATGCTCGATCAAACCATCATTATCACGAATCACATTAACGGCCCTCTCTAAAGATCGTCCAGTAGTCGCTACGTCATCTATTAGAAGAACTTTCCTATTGGATACAAAACCCTCTAGTATTTTTCCTGTCCCATACTTTTTTTCCTCCCTCCTAACATAAGCCATGGGAATTTCTCCAATACAGGACATATAAGCTACTAGGGGGATCCCACCAGTAGCTATTCCCACTAGTACTTCGAAGGAACACTTCTTCTTAGCTTCCCTTAGGATTAAATTTGCAACTTTTTTCATTAATTGTGGGTAACCAATTAATTCTCGTAAATCAATGTAAAATGGGCTCTTAATTCCAGAAGATAAAATAAATTGTCCTATCTTGATAAGGCCCAGGTTATATAGTTTTATTGCTAGTTCTGCAAGATTCAAGCTTATCCCCTAGCACATTTTTTTGAATCTTATTAATTTTGGACACAACCTCTACTGGATCTTCCGCCTTAATAATCATCCTACCTATTATTTCAAAATCAGCTCCTGCCTTTAGCGCATCCCCCGGAGAAGCTCCCTGAGCACCAATCCCTGGGGAAATTATTATTCCTTGGTATCTCAGGTCTTTTCGCGCTTTCTGAATATATTGAGGCATCGTTGCAGGAAGAACTAATCCATAAAAGTTTAACTCTGATGCTAAAGTTACCATCCTAGAAAATACTTTATTAATAAATTCCTCAGCGCCCAAATGAGACATAGCTGCGACAAGGAATACTTTAACATCTAGTTCTTGAGCTTTTTTAGCGAGGATATCGAGAGCATTTTTAGCCCCAACGAATCCGTGGGCAATCACGGCATCAAAGCCTATCTCTACGAGTTTTTCTAATGTCATGGCCATTACATGTCCTACATCAGCCATCTTTGTATCAGCTATAAAGAAAAAGTCTTGTCTAAAAGATTGTATAGCATCTGATACAGATTTTGCACCCCATGTTAATAAGCATGGCAAACCTATTTTTATTCCAGCGACCTTACCCCTCAGCTTATGCATTATTTTAAAGAAGTCTATTTCTGGATAATCTAACGCTACAATTATTCTGCTGATGGATTTCATATCCTCCAAGAATCGTCCCAATAATTTCACCTCGAATTGTTCCCAAATCGCCCTAAAGCTAATCGAAAGACTAGCAACATTAATATTTATAGCCTTTGATATAAGAAGACGTTTAGAACTTAATCAAGTTTTAGGAGAATCTGAAATGATTCCTCCCACCATTAGAATTCGCTTTGTTGGGGAAAAAATAAAAATTGAGGGTGAAATTTCTGACGAGACAGTAGTAAGAGTTATTGGTGATGAACTAATTAGGGATCTTAAAAAACGATTTCAAAGGATTCTCGTAGAGCTTTATGGAAAAGACACGACAGAAGGCCTAACATTTATCACTAATGTTCTTAAAGCATTTACCTCAGGCAGCATCCCCGAAACTATAAAAGATCTATATATTATCGCTGATGAGGAGGCTAGACCAGATGTTTTCGTGCACATTGGTGAGAAAAAAATCACATTCGCCTCTAAGATTTTTGAAACAGATAGCTCTACTCTTGCATCCTTTCTCAAGGCTATTTCCTCTATCAGGAGACCACCAAAGGGTACTGTTTACAAGCTTTATATCAATAAAGGCTTAGAGAGAATAGTCGAGTTTCTTAACAAGAATATTGAGAAGCTTCATAATCTACATGAGCTTTTATTACATGAAAATTTATTGGAAACCGCTAATTCTGTCCTAGAAAACTTCTCTAAAGCACGTATTTTGCGATTTTGTTTGAGAGAGAAACCAATTACAATAATTTTCAAGCAGAGTCCAATGAGCCAGCTCGAAATTCATGGGAAAGACAAAGAGAACATTCCATCATCCTTCATTAAAAAACTCGTTAAGAGAATAAAAGATTTCAAAAACATAATTCTCTCTTATACTCAGGGAGATATTATAAGCTACGTAGGAAAATTCCTTGAGAATAGCAGTAAGTACCCAGCGCTAAGAGGAGCAGCGCTGAGTATTATGGAGAATGCAAACGCATTAACCATCACAATAACATCTAGATACTCTGCGGTGCAGTTTGATATTAAGAAAAGTAGGCTGAGGTCTGATCTAAGCGATCCCGAAAATTTGCTTAAAATAGCAAGCCTTGCTGCTGAAACAGGTGTGTACGGAGAGATTTTCATAGGTGATACTATCGAGATGAGACTTCACGGGGCTAAAGAAAAGAAGTATATAATTTTCGATGCTAATTGGTTAAATATCGTTGAAGAAGAAATCATGAAGCTTAAAGCAATGGATGCGAGAAAACATGGGAGTGAAAAAGATATGTAAATTATGCCCCCATAGATGCAACTTTAACATTCTTTCAGCAAGGGGATTATGCCATTTAATTGGTCCAAATCAATTACTTATGGATAATAAAATATTCATAAGGCGCTCAAACATAGAATTAACTGGCTTTTTTCATTTCTTCCCAGGTCATGAATGTCTCGAGATAAGCCTTCCCAGCTGTAATTTACGCTGTACATTTTGTGAAAAAGAAAGAAAATCCTATTCAATAACTTCTCTCACTGACCTTAGCAAGATCCTTGAAAAAGAAAACCGGAAAATGATTATTGTCCTTGATTGTAGCTTCTCTATTCTCCCACCACCGCTAATTAATAAGATTATTGAACTTAAGCACCATTACCCCTGCATTTACATTTCTCATATAACTAACGGTTTCATAGAGAAAGAAAGGTTTATTAAGCTGATGCGAAATTTCGATGCCCTCTTAGTGAGATTTTTTGGATTCTCAGATTTAGCGTATAGCAGAGTTTCCATAGCTCCTAGAGCTTGGAGATACGCAGCTGAAATTACCAAAACCGCTTTAGAAAATAATATTTTTCTAGAGCTATCTTACACAATTATTCCGGGTTATAATGAAGAGGATTACGCCCTATTCCTGAGATGGTTAGTTTCATTAAAAGCTTTCAAAATTCCTCTGCATATTAAGCGATTCTATCCGCGATATTTATTAAAAGATAAGGCACCAACAAGAACTAAACTTCTCATGGAAGCTTTCAATAAAGCAAAGAGAATGGGTTTTCATTATGTGTACATTGATGATATATATGAGGGGAAAGCTAGAAACACTTATTGTCCCAATGACGGTTCATTATTAATAAGGAGAGTAGGATACTTCGTTGATGCTTTGGGCATTACTGATTCACATTGCAAAAAATGTGGTGAAAAAATTCCTATCAAGGGCGAAATCAGTAGCCATAATCTAAAGGCCCTATTTAAGGTACCAGGCGAGAAAATTGAGGGATGGAGAGGATAACTTAATAAATATTAGAGATGCCATCGAAGATCACGTCATAATTCGACTTGATCAGCATCTAAAGAATTTGATAGTTAAGCTCGGATTATATCAAATAAGGGATCCTAATAATCCATTCTTGATGATCTTTAAGTACTTTTTAGAAAAATGGCACTCCAAACCATTGCCACTTTTTAAAGTTGTAGCGGAGCCAGGAAGCACAAAATGGGAGCTTAGGATATCACATGAAATAGAGATCTTCCAGCATCTGATTAAGAGAAGAAAATTCCAAACCTATTTTATCCCTTTTAAAGGATTGAGAAAAATTGATCTGGATGGGAGATATTGGCTTGTAACCTATCTAGATCCAATAACAAATGAGCCAAAAGGACTTGAGATCTCTCTTCCAGTTAGATATCCCTTCTATCCGCCCATATTAGTAGGCGATTCATTACACGTTCTTAATGTTTGCTTAAGAAAAATGCGCGAAGACATATCTTCTCTATGGAGAAAGGATGGTAAGTATGGTATTCCTCATTTCTTAGCCTACTTTGTATCTTTTTCAATATACATGGAAGCACTTTACCTTAAAGTTCATTAGGACTCCAATTTTTTCCAAAAAATGCATGATACATATAGGGATTATATTAATTTTATAGCCCATATAACACCAATATCTTGATGACTATATCTATGTATACTCATGGAAGGTTTATATATACAGAAAGTAATTCTGTTTTTTTAGTTTAACTTTTGTATAAGCTACAATAAGGGGCATGAAATGTCAATGAGAACTCTTCTGAAGCTGGGGAAATCAAGCCTTGTTGTTGTATTGCCAAAAGACTGGCTTAATGAGATGGGACTTAAAAACGGCGATAAGGTGCTAGTTAAGCAGGAGGATGACGGTAGTCTGAAAATAATCCCCGCCAATATTTCGATAGGCCGCACAATAAATAATGCCCGATTGGCTATTAATGTTGACAAATGTAAAGATAAGGGTTTAGTCTCTAGATTATTAATAGCTAATTACCTCATTGGGAATGATTCTGTAGTCATCCGTACAAGACGAGGCGGGGTTTCCGCTGAGATTCTAAAGGAGATTAGGGAGATTATTACTAAGTTACGTGGATTCGAGATAATCGAACAAAAACCAAATAGAATTCTTCTCCAATGTGTAACCGATGCAACAAGTTTTTCAATAGATAATCTCATAGGCCGTATGCTTTCTCTTCTTCTCTCCATGATCGATTATTTACGACGCGGACTTTCCGAGAGGAAACAAGATTACTTCCAAGAAGCAATATTTATTGAAGAAGAGATCGATAGGATTTACTGGTTCGGAGTTCGGCAATTAATAATGGTTCAGCGAAATAGAGCGTTAGCTAAACTTGTTGGCCTTGAATCTACGCTTCATATTGTGGGCAATAGAGCAATCCTAAAGGCTCTTGAATTAGCTGGTGATTATGTAGAAGAAATGGCTAAGGATCTCTCAAAGCTCAGCTTAGATAAGATTTCAGCATTACCAAACATTCCCGAAAAAATCTGTGAATTAATAAATAGAATAGAAGATATCATCAGTGATGCCGTAAGGACCTATAATGGTATTGACATATTCTTAGCTAATAATGTATTAGAGAGAATCAATGAAATTACCAAGATAACTCATAGCTTAAGCGAGGAAATTATGAACAAGTGCAGAGATGTTAAAACAGGAGTAATTCTGGTAAAATTGTTAACCAGACTATCCGATATGGCAAAGAGCATCGGAACCGTCTGCGAAATAGTTCTAAATAGAGCAATGGAAAACCCCAGCAGGAGCCTCCAAAATTGCATCTATAGGGAGTTTTAGGATAATACCAGCGCCCCCTTCAAAGCATTAGTAAATAATCGATAGATTCAAATATGTTCCTATAAATACAAGACTATACTTGATATATACATCATTAAAAAAATAATACAACTCATGTTCTGTCTTTACGGCTAAAGCCTTTTTATTGACACTTATAGGGGCTTAGAATGCTTAGAAGAAAGTTAGTTAAGCTCGGGAAATCGAGTTTAGTGGTATCTTTGCCAAAGGAGTGGGTGAATAATCTAAATCTTAAGGCTGGTGATGAAGTTTCAATAATGCTCTCAGAGGATGGCTCATTAATTATTGCGCCTTCAAAATTCATCGCTAAGAGAAAAGTATCTCCTCTCCTCATAGATATCTCACACTGCGAAGAGAAAAACCTAATTGAACGCTTAATCATTGCTGCTTATGTTGTTGGAAAAGACCCCATCATCATTAGATCTGAGAAAGGCATATCCCCATCTCAGTTAAAGGAAATACGAAGAGTAATAAATAATATTAGAGGCCTAGAGATCGTAAAAGAAGATGAGAAAAATGTTGTTCTTAGATCTTTTCTTGACCCAACTAGATATCCGTTAACCGGATTGATAAAGAGAATTATTAATCTAGTTCAAGCAATGCTTGAATTCCTCATAGAAGCACTTAAAAAGAAGAATAAAAGTTATCTTGAGGAGATCTTATACATTGAGGAGGAAGTCGATAGATTATACTTCTCAACACTTAGACAGATTTTCCTAGCTGTTAAGCTCCGGGAAATAGCAGAATCCATCGGCATTAAGAGGAGCATAGAGATCATGAGCCTAAAGACCATAATAAAAGTCTTTGAACTATTAGCTGATGATTTAGCAAAGATCGCTCAATCAGCTTTAACCCTTATTGAGAAAAACACAAACCTACTTGAGGCAAATATTCCCGAATTTCTAGATCTACTCTCTGATATCTCATCACTCTTTAACTTCATCTCAAAAATGATACTATACAACAATGTTAGCCTTACTAACGAGCTTCTCAATAAATTAGAAAATTTAGGTAGTGAGTTTAAGAGCCTCGACACATTACTTAACGAGAAGATAAGAAATGAAAAAATCCTCAAGTGGTTTAGAGAGGCTCTTTGGGGCTTGATGATATTCAGTGACATGCTTAGAATAATTGCTGAAATTTCTATAAATATCATCGTAGATCGAGCGGAGAATAAGTTCAAGTGTTCGAGCTAACCCTTTAAAAAATTCTTTAATTAATTCCTATCCTTAGAAATATCTCGTTCTCTATCTCCAAAGATTCTTTGAGGCAGTATACAATGCACATTCTGGTACACACGGTATTTATTCAAAAACCAGATAGTTCGCCAATCATTATTTGTGGCAAAATGACCCGAGATCCTACAATGCTTGCCGCTTTAATTACGGCTCTTAGAGAATTGAGTAGAGAATTATCCCTTAGGAATAACCAGCAGATATCTAATAAGATAACATTCCATCATTTTGGAGAATACTTCCTTGCGATGATTCATAAGAAAGATCTCTCGGCTGCTATCGTAACAGATCCGGTTGAAATTCCAGAAATCAGCAATATAATTGAATTGCTATCAGATCTCTTCAAGATATTCGATCTAGTTATCTGGCAAAGATTAAGTGATAATGAAAAAGAGCTCGGAATGGTGCCAGGGGAATTATTCAGAGCATATGTTCATGAAACTATTAACAAAATTGTTTATGATCCGAAATGGCGGAATAAAGTTATATTATCCTCATTTTTCGTAAGCAGTGATGCTGGATTAATTGCTATTAATTATACGCTTCAGAGCATTTTATCAAGATTAAACTCTGCATTAGGTCCAAAATTAACATATTCATTCCTGAGGAAGACTCTTTATCCTATGAAATTGCAAAATGTTGTACAGATAAATTTGGATAAGAAAAAAAGAAGAACCACATATACTTTACTTCTCACAGAATATTCTGAAGAAGCTGAAGGAGATATTCAGAATTTAGCTAATTATTGCTTAAGGATTATAAAGAAATTACAGAAGACCATTCATGAGAAAGCATTGAAAGCCTTTATGATCTTCGAATGATTGGAGGGAGGATTTTGATTCAATTCATCGAAATTCTAACAATAATACTTATGTACTTTCTCAAATTTCTGGAGTTCATGGGAACTTATTTTAAAACAGCAGAAAAAGTATTACTTATCCTTATACTAATCGAATTCCCATTGGGAATAATAGTTGTTTCGAAAATCGGTATACGAGGAGGAAGCATACCACGAATACTAGCTTATACACTGTCAGTTTATATCATCCAAACAGTGATGGTGCTTACAAGTTTTGGGGTTGAGAAAAGTGAAAAATTGTTCGCTGGAATCGCACTTACGGGTCTTCTTATCTCCTTCCTACTAATATTAGCCATATTTATTGAGATGATGAAAATCTACAATACACTTATTAAGTAGTAAAGATTTAGCCCATTATAGGGAACTTAATGATGAATCCCTCGTGGACGGAATATAATGACGAACGCGACCTACGCTGAGTTTATCTTCTCCATCTCTTACTAACTTCCTCAGCTTTTACGACGGAAATTCCTGTGACATCCCCCAGGATGTTAATTATGACAACGTATTCTGGATTCTTAAGATCTACGGGCTGAGAAATAGGTTCTGCAGCTTTCTTAATTAGCTCCATACGATCGACTGGAAAACCTCGTGTTTTAAGAGTTATCCTCCATCTCCCCTTAACTTTCTCTTTAATCCTCTCCATCGCTTTTCTTATTTCCTCGATATCGGTTGGTACTAAGGCATCTAGTATTAGGATACGCGTAATGTATCTGATCTTTCCATCTCGTTGTCTTGTATAAAAAGTACTAATAAAATCGCTTTTTACTTCCTCTAAAACACTAGTATTTACCGAGTTTTTTATGCCTCTTAGATCTACTAAAATGAGCCCCTTAAACCCTCCAGGGCATAAATGTGCTTCCACATTTTTTAAAAATGGGTATTTCTCCGCTAGTTCATAAATTATATTCTGGATCTCCATTTTTGCCTCGAAGCTTCTCTCCCGAGGAACCAATTCATAACTCGCTAAAATGCCTTCCAAAACTTTTCACCACTTCTATAGGATGCTAGAAAATCTTAGTGCGTCATTAATCATATTCGTGTTATTGAACATAAGATACGCTTCTCTAACCCCTTCTCTCTCAAGCTTTTTTACTAATTGCTTGAGGAATTCAAAATCATCTTCACTGTACTTATATCTGTAATTAAGATACGGCTTCCCATGTAATCTGAAATATGATGTCTCCTTAATTATCACCTGCTCATGGAAGAAGGGATCGACAACATGAATTAAACGTGGAATTTCATCAATTATTTTACGTAAAGCACTCCTATTTTCCTCTTTAAGCCAATCTCCTCGTGGCTCCCATCCTATAAGTGTTTCAACCCCATGTTTTTCTAGTTCATCACTAAAATATCTGAAAAACTCCCTTGCTTGCTCAATATTCTCACTCGTGCACTTAAAGCTCGCTGGAGTTTGCACAACAAGCAATGGAGCTTTTAGAATATTAGCAAACTCAATCATCGTTTTAATCCATTGCTGAGTTAATTCATTTAATGAAAGATTACCCACCAATCTTTTTTGCTCTTCTGATAGCTTCCCCCTATACCTCTTCCACGTTGGACTATTATGAGGGTGCGTTAACCCCTGAAAAATCTTGAAAGAGAATTCAAAATCTTGAGGAGCTTCTTTTCGCCACCTCTCAACGGTTTTTCTTTGAGGAATATTGTAAAAAGTTTGCTGAACCTCTACAATTTTAAACATATTGTACATCTTTCTCGTAAAGGAACAAACCCCTACCTTTACGGATACCATCTTGACAACCCTCGCACCACTAATGATTCCATAAGCCTTAAAGAATGGATTCTAGAAATAAAAAGGTGCTCAAGCAATGTCGAGAGAAGAAAAGTTAATTACCTTAAGCAAGTTTTTATCCTTATTACTTAGACATAGACCTGATATCCTAGACCTCAAAATGCGTCGTGATGGATTCGTTAATGCTAGAGAATTGATCAAAAAGATCAAGAGAAGACCTGGATTTGGGTGGGTTACTATAGATGATATAAAGCTTTTAGTGACTAATGATCCTAAACAGCGGTTCGAACTAAAGTACGAAGAAGGAGAATTACTTATTAGAGCCAGATATGGTCATAGCAGAAGTCTCCCGATTAGGATACAATATAAGCCGATTCAACTAGGTGAAGTAAAATATCTTTACCATGGCACGCGAGCTGATGTACTCCCATGGATTCTCCGGGAAGGACTAAAACCTATGGCAAGAAAATATGTTCACTTGTCACCTTCTCCAGAAGATGCCATAGAAGTAGCTAAAAGGAGAAAAGGGAAACCAGTAATCCTTCAAATTGATGTTGAATCTTTTCTTAAAAATGGAGGTAAGATATGGAAAGCGACTGATAAGGTCTATTTGGCAAAAGAAATACCACCAAAATATATAAAGAT
This sequence comes from Candidatus Njordarchaeota archaeon, assembly GCA_029856625.1. GTDB lineage: Archaea > Asgardarchaeota > Njordarchaeia > Njordarchaeales > Njordarchaeaceae > Njordarchaeum. The sequence goes on from JAHKLG010000008.1 coordinate 15,924, forward strand.
ATACAAATACGGAGTCGAATAACTTAACCTAGCTTAAGAATTTCATATGATCCATCAGCTTTTCCTACAACTATTTCGGCTTCCTTAGAAAAAATACCGTTCTCGAGGATACCTGGTATTGAATTTAACTTAACTTCTAACTCTGCTGTAATCAGCTCTAATGGGGCTTCAGCATCAAGCAAAATATTCCCATTATCACTAATGCAAGGACCCACCTTACATTTACTGCTCCTTAATGAAGCTTTAAGTCCAAGCTCTCTTAGGCTTTTAAGCACGTAACCAATTGCGAAATGGTGAACCTCTACTGGGATAGGAAACCGCCTGTTTATTTTTGTATCATCCACAATTATTATCCTCTTCCTCGCTGCATAATTGATTACCTTTTCCCTAAATAATGCTCCACCTCCACCCTTTATTAACACATTATTGTTCATTAATACCGAATCAGCACCATCTATGGTAAGATCAAGCTCATCAAACTCTATGAGAGAAACCACCTTTACGCCTTCTTGTACTAAGCGAAAATGAGTATCGTATGATGATGGAACGGCATAGATGTTTCTTAAAGCACCATTCCTGATCATTTTACCTAAAAACTCTATAAAGTACTTAACAGTACTTCCAGTACCCACCCCGAGAACTAAACCATCTTCTAGAAACTTGCATGCAACCTCTGCAGCTATCCTTTTCCTATTCTCAATAGTTAGCTTCATATTCATCACCTAAAACTTTTACAACCTATACTATTTTTTATAGTTCACCAACCGAGATAAAGGGGAGGAAAACTGTGGATAAAGAAAAAAGTAGACAGACATTTGCTAGCATAGATTATAGGGGTAATTGGAATATCGGTGCATATGGTTTAGCCACCGACAAATTCGCGATCTTCGGAGAAGGCTTCCGACCAAAAATCTTAGAGCAGGCAAAGGAAGTACTTAATGTGCCTATTTACATTGTAAATATCATGGATGAGCCCATTGTAGGGATTTTATTAGCCTCCAATTCAAACGGGGTTTTAGTCCCCCCACAAGTTTCTGATGAGGAAATAAAGCTTCTTAGGTCATTATTAGATGTTCCCGTAGAGAGATTATCCTTTAGAACATATGAGAACGCTCTAGGTAATATCTTATTAGTCAACGATAAAGCAGCATTGATTCACGAAGATATAATGAGTAAGAATAAACATGCCAAAAAGATAATTGAGGATGTCTTGGATGTAGAAGTCGTATCTTACAAATTCTCGTTCGTAACAATAGGTTCTGTAGTAGGAGCAAATAATAGGGGTGCTCTTGCTCATCCATTAATGACCGATGATGAGCTAAGGTTCATAAGCGAAACATTAAAGGTACGCGTTGGAAAAGGAACAGTTAATCTCGGATCACCATACATCAGAAGCGGCATGATACTGAATTCTTTTGGTTTCCTAGTAGGGTTAAAAACCACGGGTCTTGAAATGCATAGAGCTTATGAAATATTACTAAGGGAAGAGTAGTTTCTCCACTCACTTTATAAGAAGCTCAGACGGGCTACAGCTCTTCATAAATCCGTAACGCCAGGAGTCATCATTGCTAATTATAACTACATAAACGCATTATCACTATATAATTTTTCAGGGAGAAAGATAGGAGGATGTTATTAGCTATGCCCCATGAAGAATTATTAAAGAATCTTAGTCTTTACCAGTTTACACCTAGAAGAGTTCCAGTAATTTCAGGACACGAAGCAGACAGAATTCTTCAGGAAATAAAAGCAGGGAAAAAATTTATCAAACTTAGTATTAGTTTAGGCAGATTTCCAGATATTCAAGCGCGTTATTTAGACTCCTCTATTTGCTTTGAGTACGAGAATAAAGAGTACTGCTTGGATATTGAAGATATTAATCGCATGAGGAAACACTCTCATAGAGTATTTATAGTGCAGGAGGATAATTTAGTTCCCTTAATGATGTTTTCAGATAACCGTTTCTACCAACTAATCGCTACAAACGCTAGATCCGCTCCAACCATAGAGATAAATGGCATAAGAATGCATAGGACTGAAGGTATAACACCATTCCAGGATGCTAAAATGAAAGTTATTCCATTAAAAATCTCAAGAAAAAGACGTGTGTTAGATATCTGTACTGGGCTAGGTTATACAGCGATTTGGGCTTCTCGTTTCGGTGGGGATGTCATAACCATAGAAAAGGATGAGAATGTTCTATCGATGGCAGAGTATAATCCGTGGTCTTATGAGCTTGAGAATGTGAGGATTATTCATGGAGATGCCTGTAAAATTCTACCAATATTACCATCTAATTACTTTGACCGAGTTATAAATGATCCCCCCAGATACTCTATTGCTGGGGAACTTTATTCTGAAAGATTTTTCGCTGAGCTATATCGGGTTCTTAAGCCAGGAGGTATTCTCTTCCAGTATACGGGGAGACCTGAAGAGAAGTATCGGGGAAAAAAGATAGTTCGAGGAATAATAGAGCGTCTCCGCCGAGTAGGCTTTATAGTTCATCCCTATAAGAAAGCGCTTGGATTAATTTGTGTTAAGCCTCGAAATCCTTCTTCTCTCTAACACGTACTCTTTTGATCCACAAAATGGGCATTCGGATAGATCCTCCGGATATAACTCTCCACAGACCTTACATTTTTTCAAAACTCTCAGGATAACCTTAATCTTTCTATTCAATACTGACCTAAACTTAATTTTCATAAATGCACAAATATTCTGAATAGCATAATCTTCTGTATAAACAATTACATCATGACCCCTCTCTATAAGTTCTAAAGCCGTCGCCACCACCGAAATGTCTGTTTCGGATAATATTTTTGAAAGCCCAAGATCTCGAGCTACCTCTAGAACTCTTTCGAGATTTCTTTTAGATGGACCAAGAATTGAGAAAAAGCGCTTATTAGCATCCAGTAAATATCTCGTCTCGGCATCTTTTATTTCATTTAAAACATTAGTAGGAAGTACGTATATGCATCCTTCAGAAAGCACATTTTTCCGTAGTGCTTTTATTAGAGAAGATGTGTCTAAAACACAATACTTTTTCCTTACTTGACTTGATTCGCTCCCCATCACTTTCAGCTTCTCTCATTCTTAATAATGTAAATAGCGAATTCTGGGCATATATATTCACACATTCTACATCCTAGGCATTTTTCTGGGTAAAGAGCCTCAACAGGATGAAAACCCATCGCGTTAATCTTATTCTTTGAAATAGATAAAACCTTTGGCGCACAAACATAAATGCACATTCCACAGCCTTTGCAACGTTCTTCTATCACTCGAATTTCCATTCAGCAGAGCCTCAAAAATTTGTATACTAAATAAGCTAGGGAATAGCTATTACTTAAGAAACTTTAGTAATGATTCTATACGTCCCCTTTTTATCATGCTGTATGCTTCACAGCTTAAAACTATGTCAAATAGAATTTCTGGCCTTCCCTTAGCCATTTCTATGTAATTTATGAAGTTTTCTAATCCCATCTCCAAGAAAAGCTTGCTAAGTATTAAAGCGAAATAATGCAGAAAAGCACCACCAAAGTTCTCTTGCGATATCCGAACTCCCATTTTCCTTAATTGAGAAATAGTCTTATGAGTGGGATAAACGACTCTCAGATTTTTTAACCGCGAAATAGCAGGGGAATCCATTGCGAGAAAAGCGATAGTGTTCTTGGGAATATAATCTAAAAGTCCAAGTATTTTAATGAGTTTATTATTCGCATAAATGTAAAGGATTTCTGGCTGAGATTCTATTATCTCTAAGATTTCATCTGTCACGTTGAAAATGTTGAAGAATCTCTTAATTTCATCAATGCTTAAGTCATCTAGGCACTCTCTATATGGTATAACTAAATCCTCCGCCGTAAGTAATTGGATGGGTGTTATGAAGTAAAGCTCCGTATCAAACAGCTTTATTTCTTTAAGAATTTTGATAGCTTCTACTACTCCCTTATTTTTTCCCACCGAGAATAATTGTATTGCCGAATTCGGGATTATTCCACGCTTTCTATAAATTTCTTCTATAAATTCCTTTAACCCTCCAGCGTCTAGTATATCTTTTATGCTCACTTTCGAACTTCTATAACAACAATCTTTCATGATGATAGTTACTCTTATTCTTCTGCTCATTTCTCGTATTCCTCAACGTCTATTTTAAAGTATTAGGATACAAACCCCCATGACAACAAGGTTCTCCCTATCACATACCTCTGTTTAAATTATTTAAGCAACGATATTATTGAGATAGTGTAGGCAGACTTCGGTGATAGTATGGATTATGCCACAATTGTTCAGAGCGATTACTTCATAGTATTAGTAGGGTTCCTTGTTGGCGCCGTAATAGGTCTAGAGAGGCAGTTCTCCACCGAAACGGATTATAGCGCAAAGATCGGGGAGCGTATGCCTGGAATCAGAACATTTGGCTTAATATCTCTGCTTGGAGCGGTTTCTGCTCTATATTCTGTAAGATATGGGTTTAAGGAACTACTTATATTTAGCACCATTGTTGTCATAGCCTTAATAATTATTTATTCGATTCTTAGAGCTTTATATTACCTTAAAGACGTGGGAATAACAACAGCTGTTGCTATGGCATTAGCTTTCCTCTCTGGAACAATTATAGGCTTAGGAAACATTTCCCTTGGCGTAACATTATCAATCTTCACCACGTTCATACTAGCTATAAAACAGACTTTATCCAATATTGTCCGAGGATTAGAGTACAAGGAGATAAAATCTGCTCTGGAAATAGGAATCCTCGCGTTACTTCTGCTCCCGCTGATCCCAGATGTGTATGATCCCTTCTTTCACGTAATTAATTTGAGAATATTCTTCTTCTACTTGATATTAGTCCTATTCATAGGATTTATAGCCTATGTGCTCTTAAGAAGGATGGAGGCAACACAGGGCTTAGTGACTTTTACAGTAATGGGAGGGCTTATACACTCAGAAGCTACGGTAATGAATTTTATTAGGATATTAACTGAAAAAGAACTCAGAGAAAACCCTAGAGAATTATCTCTCACGATCTCTACTGGAGTCTTGATAGCAAATACATCAATGGTTATTAGAACAATACTGTTAGTAGCTATACTGGCCTGGTGGGATCCAAGATTAGTACTACTAGTCGCGCTTGTTCTCGGCCTTCCATCAACGCTAAGTATCTTATTAACATACTTACGATATAACCTCATCTCACAAAGAAAAGTTATTAATGTACAATTAGAGAGCCCCTTATCATATCGTATGGCACTGAAATTTACAATAGCGTTCACACTAATAGCTTTTCTAGTGGTATTTGTTGAAGAACGCTTTATGATTCATGGTCTTCTCATAGGTAGTGCAATTGGTGGGTTTGTAAGCAATTCCGCAGTTGTCTTATCAGTTATATCTTTGTACGCTGTTAGGAGAACAATTACATTAGATATGGCGTTAGAAGCAATACTACTTAGCACAGTAACTAGTATTCTTAACAAAATTTATTATGCAAAAGTAGCAGGGGCGTCAAACCACATACTTAAGCGGGTGTTAATAGATAATTCGTTACTTATTATTTCAATGATCTTAATGCTCCTCCTAGTCAAGCCTATAATATAGGCGAGAATTATGGATCCCGAAGATCTTCTAGATACGTTATTAAATACATTATTAGAACTAGACTACGAAAAAATTATTAGAAAAAGAGGTATTATGGGGTACAATCCCTCAGGAGACAAAATTTTCACATTCGACTTAGAGGTAGAAAATATCATAGTTAAAACTTTAAGAGAGAGCGGGTTCCAAGGCGAGATAAGAGGCGAAGAGAGAGGATCTTATGGCGGTGATTCATCTAAGGGCATTGTCATAATCGATCCAATTGATGGTTCATCAAATGCTTATGAAGAAATACCATTCTATGCTACTCTAATAGCATACGCCTCCGCCGACCATGTTAATGACATATTATTGGGTATCGCTCACGCCCCAGCATTAAGAAAAACATTTTGGGCGATAAAAGGGAAAGGAGCATATCTTCTAACGAATGGGAGAAAAACTAGAATATCAATTCCTCCCAAGATAGAAGTAACAAGGCCTCTCATCGAGGCAACATCCACGTATACGCTAAAACAAGCAGATAAGATTAATAAGGTTGGTAAGATTCGTCATTTCGGATCCATTGGAACCGCAGTATGCCTAGCCGCTGAGGGCAAACTCGTAGCTGTTATCGACATAGGAAAAAGAACCCGAATACCAGATATCGCTGCCCCTAGTTTAATAATAAAAGAAGCCGGTGGAGAAATCGTATTAGATGTTAAACGCCCCCTCATGCCTACGACTAGATTAAATTTCATAGCTGGAAGAAAAGATTATGTAGAGATTTTAGCCAGAATGCTATGGTATAAAAGAAGAAAATGAATAAAATGGTGCGCCGGGCGGGACTCGAACCCGCGCCACCGGCTTGGCAGGCCGGCATCCTACCGCTAGACTACCGGCGCA